>JAOPWO010000266.1 GCA_025965635.1 Modestobacter sp.
CCAGCGACACTCGCCTGGCGGCCCCGTCGTCGGCTGCGTCGAAAGGGAGTACAAGTGCCGACTTTCCAGCTACACGTGAACGGCGAAGCGGTCTCCGTGGAGACCGAATCCAACACCTCACTGTTGATCGCCCTCCGGAATCATCTCGGTTTGAAGGCTGCAAAGTTTGGGTGCGGTCTCTCACTCTGCGGCGCCTGTACGGTCTGGATGGATGGTCGCCCCGTCTACTCGTGTGACATTCCGGTGGGAGCAGTCGGGGATCAGGAGATCCGAACGTTGGAGGCCATGGGGACGGAGTCGGATCCCCACCCCTTGCAACGGGCATTTATTGAAGGCCAGGTCGGGCAGTGTGGCTACTGCCTGCCGGGGATCATCATGCGGGCGGCAGCCTTACTGCGGGATCACCCGACACCGAGCCGTGCGGAGGTAGTGGAAGCCTTGGACACGAATCTCTGCCGATGCGGCAGCCACCAACGGATCGTCGATGCTGTGGTGCAGGCGGGTCAGGGGGCCGCGCGATGACGCTATCTCCCAGCCTGGTGACCAATCCACTCATCTCGACCTGGCTGACCTTCGACGACGCCGGCGGGGTGATCCTGCGGGTCGGCAAGGTGGAGCTTGGTCAGGGCATACACACGGCGTTGAAGCAGATCGCGGCCCGGGAACTGGGACTCCCCGACGAGGTTCTGGTGATGGCCCAGCCTTCCACCGCAACATCGCCCGATGAGGGTTGGACCGTGGGGAGCATGTCCACGGAGGTCTCCGGAGGAGCGGTCCGAACTGTCTGTGCTGCCGCTCGACGCCTGTTTATCGAGGCCGCTGCTCGACGGGCAGACTGCCCCCCCGGGTCGCTCACCGTCGTCGACGGCAATATCTGCAGCCAGGAGGGCGAGGTCGTCAGCTCGTACGCCTTGCTCGCTCGCGAGGTGGACCTCGAGGTGGAGGCCACCGACGAAATTCCTGCCGCTATGGATCCTGCGAAGCGCGACCTGCAGCGGATCGACCTCCCGGACAAGGTCTTCGGCCGTCGGCGATTCATCCACGACATGGAACTGCCGGGGATGCTCCATGCCCGGGTCATTCGCCCGCCCCTCCTGAGGGCCTCGCTGCAGGAGGTTCCAGCCGACGTGCTGTCGAGCCTGCCCGCTTCGGTCGCAGTGGTGAAGGACGGCAATTTCCTCGCAGTATTCGCCGAACGCGAGGAAGCCGTGATGGAGGCGGCGGCACGGCTGATGCGGGCGGTGAGCTGGGATGCGCTGGACGAGTTGCCCGATGAGTCCAAGCTGCCCGATTGGCTGCGCAACCAGGAGTCCGAGACGGCCATCCTCTTCCGTCAGGAGGGGGACGGTGAAGCCCGGTCCGGAAGGGTTATGCGCGCCCGCTACTCCCGGGGCCTGATCGCGCACGCGAGCATCGCGACAAGCTGTGCCCTGGCCCGCTTCGACGGGCGCCTGGAGGTGTGGAGCCACACACAGGGCATTTTCCCGCTGCGCGGTGCCATCGCCGACGCGCTCGACGTGCCGCTGTCCGATGTCGTGGTCCACCATGTGGAGGGAGCGGGTTGCTACGGTCACAACCCCGCGGACGACGTGGCCTTCGACGCCGCGCTGCTATCCAGGCACACCGACGGTCGCCCCGTTCGGGTGCTGTGGGATCGCGCCGCGGAACTCGGTTCGGCACCACTAGGTTCGGCGATGACGGCCGATGTCTCCGCCCAGTTGTCCGCCGCCGGCAGCATCAGCAACTGGTCGTACGAGGTGTGGAGCAACGGCTTCCTCGGCCGGCCCGGCTTCACCGGGCCCGCTCTCCTGGCGAACGGCTTCCGTGAGGGCGGCACTCCGATGCCGCCGGCCACGGACCCAGGACCGGAGATGGGATTGGGTAGCGGACGCAACGCCATCCATCCCTATTCCTTCAACGGGGCCTGCGTAGCCCGACATCTAGTCCGCTCTATGCCGATCCGCACCTCGTCCATCCGTTCCCTCGGGGCGCATTTCAACGTCTTCGCCATCGAGTCCTTCATGGACGAGTTGGCGGCAGAGGCCGGGGAGGATCCGCTCGGGTTCCGCCTGGCGCGGCTCGCGGACGACCGCGGTCGCGCTGTGATCACGGCAGCCGCCGCCAAGGCCGGCTGGGGTGGCCCTCTGGAGGGTGGCGGCGGGGCGGACGTGGGTCGCGGTCTCGGCTATGCCCAGTACAAGAACAAGGGCATGTACTGCGCCGTGGTCGCCGAGGTAGAGGCTGCTGAGACCGTCACGGTGCGCCGGCTTGTCGTAGCCGTCGATGTCGGCCGGGTGGTCAACCTGGACGGTGTCCGCAACCAGGTCGAGGGTGGCGCCGTGCAGGCGGCCAGCTGGACGCTTCGGGAGCAGATCCGCTTCGACAGCACAGGGGTCACAAGTCTCGGATGGGACACCTACCCAATCCTCCGGTTCTCGGAAGTTCCCCGGGTCGACGTCGTTGTGATCGATCAACCCGACTATCCCAGCGTGGGGGCGGGCGAGGGCGCCGCAGGACCAGTTGCCGGCGCCATCGCGAACGGGCTCTTCGCGGCGATCGGGGTGAGAGTGCGCAGCCTCCCGCTCACGTCCGAAAACGTGGTGAAGGCGATCGACGAGGCCGAGCCGAGCAGCTGAAGCGACTGATCTTGGTCGGAAATGTGCATTCCTGGTGATGGGCGTGCGGTGTATGCCGGTCTGCCCGGCTCTTCACTTCGGGTTTCCTCGTGCCGCTCCCGGGGGGTGATCAGGGCGTGGCCGGGCCCGGTGGTCCGCAGGTGCTGGTGAACCGCTAGGTCCAGGCGGTCTCACGGCCAGTCCCGGGGAAGGTGGATGCGTAACCGCCCTCGGAGCCGGCCAGCATCCGTTCGTCCAGCTGACCGGCCTTGTGCCGGTGTAGCTCGGCGACGAGGGGCAGCGGGAGCGCCAGGGCGCGGCGGCTCCACTTGCTCTTGGGTCCCTCGTAGACGAGCCCGCCGCCGCGGACGCGGTGGATGCTGCGCCGCACGGTGAGGGCGCCTGCGACCGGGTCGACGTCCTTCCACTGCAGCGCCAGGGCCTCGGACTGCGGCAGCCCCAGCGCGAGCGCGACCGTCCAGCGGGCGGAGTTGCGGACCTGCGCGGCGGCTTCCAGGACGGCGCGGGCCTCGCCGAGGTCGACGGCGGTGGCGATGTCGCTCAGGCGTTGGGCGGGCGGGTCGACGAGGGCGGCGACGTTGCGGGACGCGCCCGCGCTGGACCGCGACCGTGAGGGCCCGGGACAGGACGCGGTGGAAGCGGAGGACGGAGGCGGGGGAGTAGCCGGCGTCGAGGAGTGCTGTGTACAGCTGGTCGAGGTGTTCGGGCTGGAGGCGGTCGATGCGGTGCCGTCCATAACCGGGATGAGATGCCGCCGGACGATGGACTCGTAGCCCTCTGTCGCTGTCCCTCCTCAGCCAGTTCCCGGTCGACATCCTGAAGATCGACCGCTCGTTCGTCGTCGGCATCACCAAAGCCGAGCATCGGTCTGCCATCGTGCGAGGCGTGCTCGAACAGACGCACACCGACGCCGAACTGCAGGTGGTGAAGGCCACGAGCGCCCGACGTGCACGTGTACCCAGGCCTCGTTCGGGCGGCGACGTCGTCAACAACGCTCGTGGTCACTACAGCTAGGCCGCTG
>JAOPWO010000055.1 GCA_025965635.1 Modestobacter sp.
GACACCCCGGCCGAGCTGATCGACCCTCCGGGCCAGGCGTTGCTGGACACGCTGCGCCAGGCTCCGCGGGCGATCGAGCCGCCGCGTCGTCCCCAGGACGACGATCCGCGCGGCCGGGTCGACGGCGGCTGACGGCTTCTCCTGCGCCGGGCCGTGCCGGCCGGGCCCCGTCCCCGGACGGCCCGGGACGCCGGCCGGGGTGGCCCGCCCGGCGTCCGCAGGGTCCTGCTGCGGGGACTACCAGCGGTGCGCCACGTCGAGGACGAGGCGGGGGCCCTGGTCGGAGTAGGGGGCGCCGGTCAGGAAGAAGACCCGGAAGGGCAGCGTCGCCCGGACGCCGAGCCCGATCGTGCTCTGGCCCTCGAAGGTCCCGGCCCAGGCGACCTGCCGGAACGTGGAGAACCCGGTCACGTCGACGACCTCGGCCGGGTTCGCCGGCAGGTAGGTGGCCCCGTGCTCGTCGTAGGCCGGTGCCTTGACGATGACCTGCAGGGCAGCGCCACCCCGGAGCGCGACGGCGTGGCCGGACCCGTCCTCGGTGACCTGACGGACGTAGCGGACGGCGTAGGAGCCGAAGTGGTCGTCCTCCCCGCCCAGGTCGACGACCAGCCTGTCGTAGCAGGCGTGCCGGCCGGCGCGGACGTCGGTGAGGACCTCGCGGTCGCCGGAGTCCTGGGCCCTGGGCAGGGAACCCCAGGTGATGCCGCAGGACGGTGCGGCCGCCGAGGCGGGACCGACCAGGCCGACCACGACGGCGGCGACCGCGGTCAGGACGACCAGGAGGGTGGGGAGGGGACGGGGGCGGGACTGCTTCACGGCTACCTCCAGAGTGATGTGAGCCACCTGGAGAGTCCCTCGACACGCCGAGCCTTTACCAGATGCTTGGCTCCACAGCAACACATGATTCCCGGCGAGTCCGCTGGCAGATGTCGTCGAGTGCCCGGTGTGTCGTCTCCCGCCTCACCTGCGGTGGTGCGGAGCGCAGTGAGGGGTAGGCAGCTGGGGTGCCGAACCGACTCGCCGCCGCCACCTCGCCCTACCTGCTCCAGCACGCTGACAACCCGGTGGACTGGCGCGAGTGGGGGCCCGAGGCCTTCGCCGAGGCGCGGGAGCGCGACGTACCGGTGCTCGTCTCGGTCGGTTACGCCGCCTGTCACTGGTGCCACGTCATGGCCCATGAGTCGTTCGAGGACGAGGCGACCGCAGCCCAGCTGAACGCCGGCTTCGTCTGCGTGAAGGTCGACCGGGAGGAGCGCCCGGACGTCGACAGCGTCTACATGGCGGCCACCCAGGCGCTGACCGGGTCGGGGGGCTGGCCGATGACGGTCTTCACGACGCCGGACGGCCGGCCGTTCCACTGCGGCACCTACTACCCGCCCCGCCCCGCGCACGGCCGGCCCTCGTTCGGCCAGTTGCTCGCGGCGGTCAGCGATGCCTGGGCCTCGCGCCGGGTCGAGCTGGAGGACGCCGGTGCGCAGATCGTCGCGGGCATCGGCGGCCGGCTGGACCTCGGTGAGCCGGTGCCCTTGTCGGCGGAGCTGCTCGACGGTGCCGTCGCGGCGCTCGCCGACGGCTACGACCGGCGGTCCGGTGGCTTCGGCGACGCGCCCAAGTTCCCGCCGACCATGCTGCTGGAGTTCCTGTTGCGGGCACACGCCCGGCGCGGTGACGAGAACTCGCTGCGCATGGCCGTCGGCACCGCCGAGGCGATGGCCCGTGGCGGCATCTACGACCAGCTCGCCGGCGGCTTCGCCCGGTACTCCGTCGATGCGCACTGGGTCGTCCCGCACTTCGAGAAGATGCTCTACGACAACGCCCTGCTGTTGCGCGTGTACTCGCACCTGTGGCGGAGCACCGGCCTGGCATGGGCGCGCCGGGTGGCCGACGAGACGACGTCCTTCCTGCTCCGCGACCTGCGGACCGCCGAGGGCGGGTTCGCCTCGGCGCTGGACGCCGACACCCACGGGGTCGAGGGCCTCACCTACGTCTGGACGCCGGAGCAGTTGGCCGACGTGCTCGGACCGGACGACGGTCGCTGGGCCGCCGAGGTCTTCGCCGTCACCGAGCGGGGCACCTTCGAGCACGGCAGCTCGACCCTCCGACTGCTCCGCGACGTCGACGGCCCCGACCGGCTGGCCGACGTCCGCCGTCGGCTGGCGGCGGCGCGTGCGCAGCGACCCCAGCCGGCCCGCGACGACAAGGTCGTCACCGCGTGGAACGGCCTGGCCATCGCCGCGCTGGCCGACCACGGTGCGCTGACCGGTGACCCGGCGGTGGTCGACGCCGCGCGGTCGGCAGCCGAGCTGCTGCACTCCACCCACTGGGTCGGCGGCCGGCTGCGGCGGGCCTCCAGGGACGGGGTCGCCGGCCTGCACGCCGGCGTGCTGGAGGACTACGGCGACCTCGCCGAGGGCCTGCTCGCGCTGCACGCGGCCACTGGCGAGGGGCGCTGGCTGACCTGGGCCGGGCAGGTGCTCGACGTGGTCGCCGCACAGTTCGTCGACGCCGACGGCCGCTGGTACGACACGGCCGCGGACGCCGAGGCGCTCGTCCACCGGCCGTTCGACCCGGCCGTCGGGCCGACCGCGGCCGGCATCGCTGCAGTCGCCGGCGCGCTGGTAGGTCACGCGGCGCTGGCCGGGGTGGCGGCCTCGCGCGCGCGGGGT
>JAOPWO010000293.1 GCA_025965635.1 Modestobacter sp.
GGCCGACGAGGCCCGCGACTCCGCGGCCAGCGCCCCGTTCGAACCGTCCTCCTCTCCCGACTGAGCGGCCCGGGTCAGCCCTGCGCTGACGCGGCCATCCCCCGGTCCGGACGGACCGGGTCCCTCAGGAGAGACAAGGACTCCCTCATGAACGTGTGGATGAAGCGCGGCCTGCAGTCGGCCCTGCTCACCGGTGGCCTGCTGGCCGCCGGCTCGGGCATCGCCTCTGCCGACGACAGCCTCGACGTGGCCGTCCCGGTCACCGTCACCGACAACGCACTGGCCGTCCTGGGTACCAGCCCAGGCACCCCGGCCCCCGAGATCGTGCTCCCGGCGGTGGACGGCCCCGTCACCGCCGACCTCGGCCCGGCGACCGTGTCCGTGCCCGTCGCGATCGGCGGCAACAGCGCCGACGCCGCGGGGCTGGACGTCGCCCAGCCGGCCGCCGCACCGGCGCCGAGCGGCGGGAACGGCTCGGTGGCGGACGCCGACGTCCCGGTCACCGCGACCGGCAACGCCATCGCCGTCCTCGGCGACGCCACAGCCAGCGACACCGCCGGGACCCCGGCAGCCGCCGGCAGCAGCACCTCAGCCGCCGACGCCGACGTCCCGGTGACCGCCTGCGGCACTGGTCTCGCCGTCCTCGGCGGCGCCAGCGGCAGCTGCACCACCCCGGCCACCGCCGGCAGCAGCACCGCCGGGACCACCCCGGTGATCGGCGCCGACGCACCCATCACCGCCTGCGGCACCGGCATCGCCCTCCTCGGCGACGCCACCAGCACCTGCACGGCTGCAGCGGGGAACGGTGATGCGGTCCCGGTCGACCCGACGGTCACGCCGACCGGGCCGGCGTTCGACGTCTCCTCCGGCGACTTCGGCGACTTCGGCGACTTCGGCGACTTCGGCGACACGCTGACATCTTCTGGCGGCATCACGCCGGGCACCTCGCTCGTCAGGTCGCTCGTCACGTCGCCTGCCACGTCGGCGGGCACCGGAGCCGGCACCGGAGCCCGGACCTCGACGGTCACCGCGCCTGCCGACACCGTCGACACCGGTCCCGGCTCCCTCGCCTGGACCGGCACCGAGCTGGCGCTCGCGCTGATCGGCGGGCTGCTGGCACTGTTCCTGGGTCTGGCGCTCTCCGTCCGGACCGGTCGGCGGGACGCCTCGCTGACCTGACCCACCGCAGGCCCGGCCACCGACCCCGGCGGCCGGGCTTGGCGCGTCCCCGCCGACGCGTGGCAGAAGGCCACCGCCGAGCGTGAGGCCGCCGGGCACGGCCGGCTGCTGAACAGCACCCGCATCGCGGCCTGAAGACGGACCTCGGCGAGCCGGCTCCACGGCGCGATGGCCGGGTCGCGCGCACCAGCGTCCCGGCCATGACGACGACCGAGCCGGTGCGCGCGCGCACCTTCACCTGGGCAGACCCGGCGATCACCGCGGCCGCCGCCCGCACCGCGCCCGGCATCGACGTCCTGCGGGCGATGGCGGCCCGGCTCGTCGACGGAACGGACCGGCTGCTGGCCACCGCCGTCAGCAGCATCCTGCTGATCCGCCCGCGGCCGGGCGCGCAGGTCGGCTGAACCTCAGCGCAGCGGCGTCCGGACCCCGGGCGGGACGTCGACCAGCCGACCGGCCAGGCCGGCGGCGTCCAGGGCCTCACGGACGGCGTCCCGGTCCTCGCTGAAGTGCGCCCAGGAGTCCACGTGCACCACGACGACCTGCGGCACGTCGAGCCGCCGGACGGCCTCGGCGGCCAGCACTCCGGTGAGGGTCAGCGGCGCACCGTCGAACAGGGCGGTCCGCGCGGCACCGGCGAACAGGACGGCGACGTCGATCTGCGGAAAGGCGGCCCGGACCTGGTCCACGCACTCGAGCGAGGCGTTGTCCCCGCTGACGTAGACCGTCGGCAGTCCGACGCCGTGCACCACGAATCCGGTGACCGGGCCGGTGAACTCCTCGGCGCCGGGCGGTCCGTGCCGGGCCGGCACGCCGGTCACCTCCACCGGACCCACGCGCACCGTCTCCCCGTCAGCCAGGGCCCGGGCACGGCCACCGAGCCGCTCGGCGCCGAGCGCGGTGGTCAGCACCACCGGCGCCTGCGCCAGCACCTGCCGCCCGGCCCGGTCCAGGTTGTCGGGGTGCTGGTCGTGGCTGAGCAGGACGGCGTGCACCGGCCCCAGGTCGGCGGCGGCCACCGCAGGCGGCGCGGTCTTGGTCAGCGTCCGGCCACCGCCCAGCGGGTAGTCGCCGGGCGGGTCGAACGTGGGGTCGATCAGCAGCCGGGCCCCACCGATCTCGATCAGGGCGGTGGGCCCCCCGGTCAACGTGACGGCGAGGACGTCGGTGGACGGCACGCGCCCACCGTGCCACACGTCACACGTCGCACGGGTCGCGACGTCGCAGTCGACGAACTGCATCTGCCGTGGAGGGCCCCGCGACTCGTCCCCTCCGTGCACCGGGATGGACACCGCCACCGGAGTCCACGCCATGCTCCGATGTCGAGCAGGAATGACTCGTTGCGCGTTCCGCAATCCCTGCGCTCGCCGCGAAAGGGCGTGGGCAGGACCCCTCCGTCAGCGTGGTCGAATGTCGCGGTGACCGACCCGACCGCCGCCCGGCCCATCGTCCGGCAGGCCACCCGGTCCGACGTCCCCCGGCTGGCCGCCACCCTGGCCGCGGCCTACCCCGACTACCGGTGGACCTCGTGGGCGCTGCCGGAGGACGGGCGCAAGCAACGCCTGTCCCGCTGGGCGGAGCTGTGGTCAGGGCTGGTCGGGGTGGAGGCCGGGACCACGTGGGTCACCGACGACTGCGCCGCCGTCGCCGCCTGGACCGCTCCGGACGCCGCCCCGGTCGCCGCCGACCTGCAGGCGGTCATCGACCGGGACCTGCCGCGGGTCTTCGGCACCCGCCAGCCGGTCGTGCTGGCCAGCGAGCGGCTCGGCGCACCGGGCCGGCCGGAGGAGCCGCACTGGTGGCTGACCGCCGTGGGCACCCGGCCGGCCAGCCGGCACCGAGGTCTGGGCGCGGCGGTGCTGCAGCCGGTCCTCGACCGGTGCGACGCCGACGGCGTGCCGGCCGCAGCGACCGTCTACACCTCCACGGTCGTCCGCTGGCTGCAGCGCTCGGGGTTCGCCGTCACCCGGTCGACCCGGACCGCCGTCGACCACGAGCTGCCGATCTGGACACTCGTGCGGCAGCCGCGGAGCTGGTCGACGGACCGGACGCCCGCCGGGGCCTGACCCGTGCGGGCCACAGGTGGGCCCGACCGGCCCCCGGGAGCCGGGCAGGACAGCAGGGCCAGCTCACCGCCCACCCTCGCGAGGTCGCCGTGTACCTGTCCGAGACCGAGGCCGCCGTCCTCTCCAGCACGGTGCCGCGGACCCTCCCCCGTCCGCCGGCACCGGCGGCGGGGCGGCCCGCCCGCCGGCGGCTGTGGCCGCTGCTCGGTCCCGCGTTCGTGGCCGCGGTCGCCTACGTGGACCCGGGCAACTTCGCCACGAACTTCGCCGGTGGCGCCTCGTTCGGCTACACGCTGCTGTGGGTGATCGTCGCGGCGAACCTGATGGCGATGCTGATCCAGGCGCTGACCGCCAAGCTCGGCCTGGCGACCGGCCGGGACCTGGCGACCTGCTGCCGGGAGCGGCTGCCGCGGCCGGTGGTGTGGGGCCTGTGGGGGCAGGCCGAGGCGGTGGCCATCGCCACCGACCTGGCCGAGATCGTCGGCGGGGCGGTCGCGCTGAACCTGCTGTTCGGGGTGCCGCTGCCGGTGGGCGGGGTGATCACCGCGGTGGTGGCCTTCGTGCTGCTGGCCGCGCAGTCCCGCGGGCACCGGCCGTTCGAGCGGGTCATCGCCGGGCTGCTGCTGGTGATCGGGCTGGGCTTCGGGTACACGCTGATCGGCTCCGGGGTCGACCCGGGCGGGGTGGCGTCGGGGATGGTGCCCGGCTTCGCCGGCACCGACAGCCTGCTGCTGGCCACCGGCATCCTGGGCGCCACGGTCATGCCGCACGTCATCTACGTGCACTCCGCACTCACCCCGGGCCGCTACGGCGACGCGGTGACCGCCGGACGCAGCAAGGCCGGGCGCGGGCGGCTGCTGCGGGCCCAGCGGCTCGATGTCCTGCTCGCGATGGGGTTGGCCGGGCTGGTCAACGCCGCGATGCTGGTGATCGCCGCGCAGCTGTTCACCGGGGACGCGGCGATCACCTCGCTGGAGAGCGTGCACGCCGGTCTCGGCGACCAGCTGGGCACCGGTGCCGCGCTGGCCTTCGCCCTCGCGCTGCTCGCGTCGGGGTTCGCCGCCTCCTCGGTCGGCACGCACGCCGGGCAGGTGGTGATGGCCGGGTTCCTGCGCCGGCACATCCCGGTGCTCACCCGCCGGCTGATCACGCTGGCGCCCGCGCTGCTGGTGCTGGGCCTGGGCGGTGACCCGACGACGGCGCTGGTCTGGTCGCAGGTGGTGCTCTCCTTCGGCATCCCGTTCGCCCTGGTGCCGCTGCTGTGGCTGACCAGCCGCCGCGACCTGATGGGCGCCTGGGTCAACCGGCGGATCACCACGCTGGCCGGCTCGCTCGTCGCCGCCCTGATCATCGGGCTGAACGGGTACCTGCTGGTCGACGTCGTCCTGGGCTGAACCGGGAAGGGTGCGCTGCTCGTCGTGCACCCGGCCCTGGCGCCCGCCGCTCACCCTGGCCGAGGCCCTGCACTGGCAGCTGCCGCAGCCCGGGGCGCTCGGGGCGCTCGGGCGGAACCGCTGCCTCATGACCATCGGCTCCCGGCTGCGCGAGCCCGACGGCCACCCGGACACCCGCACCCCCGCGCGGTGGCACGGCAACGGCACCGCCGCGACGGCAGGGAACGCCGGGCGCCCCCACGGTCGGCTGGTGCTGGGCGGGCGACCGCACACCTGGCTCGGCTTCGCCTCGGCCACCGGCCGGACGGCCCTGCCCGGACCTCAGCCCCGCAGCGCCTCACCGACCTCGGCGGACAGCGGGACGTCGCTGCGCACGCCGGCCGCCGCCAGGGCCTGAGCCGCACCGCCGGCCGCGGCGGCCACCGCCGGCGGCACCAGCACCTCGATGCCGTCGCCCTCCGGCCGGGCGCTCGCCGCCGCGACGACGTCCCCGTGCTCGCCGGCCAGCCGGACCGCCACGGCCCGCAGGTCACCCGGGCGGAACTCGGTCGGCTGGACGACGACCTCGAGCCCCTCCCCGGCGGAGTCGAGGACCGCCTGCACCCCGGCCGGCAGGTCGCCGAACCAGCGGACGGTCAG
>JAOPWO010000297.1 GCA_025965635.1 Modestobacter sp.
ACCTCACCCCGGGCGCGGCCACGGCCACCGGCCTGCCGTGGGCCGGCTGCGGGCTGACCAACGAGGCGGTGGTGGCCGGCGTGCAGTGCGCCTCGGTGGACGTGCCGCTCGACCACGACGACCCGGCCGGCGCCCAGGTGCAGATCGCGCTGGCACGGGTCCCGGCGACCGACCCGGCCCAGCGGATCGGCTCGCTGTTCTTCAACCCCGGCGGCCCCGGCGGCGCGGCCGTCGAGTACCTGCAGAGCGCGGGCGCCGCGCAGTTCGCCACGCTCAACCAGCGGTTCGACATCGTCGCCTTCGACCCGCGCGGCGTGGGGAAGAGCAGCCCGGCGATCGACTGCACGGTGGCCCCGCCCTCGGGCCCGAGGCCGAACCCGGTGGACGTGGACGTCGCCGCCCTGCTCGCCGAGGCCCAGCTCTACGTCGACAGCTGCGTCGACGACAACGGGCCGATCCTCGCGCACGTCTCGACCGCCAACGTCGCCCGCGACCTGGACGTGCTGCGGGAGGCCGTCGGCGACGAGCAGCTGTCCTACGTCGGGTACTCCTACGGCACCTTCCTCGGCGCCACCTACGCCGCGCTCTTCCCCGACCGGTACCGGGCGCTGGTCCTGGACGGTGCGCTCGACCCGGAGCAGTACATCGCCGACCCGGTGACCTCCAGCTCCGAGCAGGCCGCGGCGTTCGAGGAGGCCCTGGACCGGTTCCTCGCGGCCTGCGCCGCAGACCAGGGGGCCTGCTCCGGGTTCGGCGGCGCCGACCCGGTGACCGCCTACGACGAGCTGCTGGCCGGCGCGGCGGCCACGCCGATCCCGGCCGGGCGCTACATCGACGACCCGCGGCCGGTGACGCCCGACGTCGTCCTGTCCGTCACGGCGCAACTGCTGTACCGGAAGCAGACCTGGGGGCTCCTCGCCGCCGCCCTCAGCGAGGCCGAGGTCGGAGATGCCTCGCTGCTCCGCGCGCTGATGGCCCAGTTCGTCGAACGCCGGGCTCCCGACGGCACGCCTGACGCCTTCGTGGACCGCCTCAACGCCATCGCGGCCGTGGAGCGCCACTGGCCGCGGGACGTCGACTCCTACCTCGAGCGGGGACCGCAGGAGCGGGCCGACCACCCGCACTTCGGGGACGCCTGGTCCGAGGTGCTCTTCGCGCTGTGGCCGGTGCGCGACGAGGACGCCTATGCCGGCCCGTTCACCGTCGCTCCGTCGTCCCCGGCTCCGCTGGTGATCGGCACGACCCACGACCCGGCCACGCCCTATGCGGGCTCGACCGCCCTGGTGGAGCAGCAGGGCAACGCGCGGCTGCTGACCATGGACGGCGACGGGCACACCGCCTACGGCGGCAACTCCGCCTGCATCGACCGGGCGACCGAGGCCTACCTGACCGATCTCACGCTGCCCGCGGAGGGCACCGTGTGCGTGCAGGAGGTGCCGTTCGTGGCGCCGGTCCCGGCCGGGACCGGGTCGGCGGCGCGGACCGGGGTGGGGGTCACCGGCACCCTGGCCGGGCGGCTCCCGCTGGGGTAGCGGGCTCAGGCGACCTGGCGGCGGCGCCGCGCGGCCGCCGCGGTGAGCCAGCCGCTGACCGCGACGTAGTAGCCGACGTAGGCCAGCGACAGCAGCACCACGATCGGGTTCGGGTCGGGGTGCTGGACCAGCAGCAGCGCGTAGGTGCCCACCCAGACCGCGGTCAGCACCAGGCTCAGCGTGCGCAGCGCCTGCGTGCGCGAGGGGTACAGGTAGCGCACCGGCACGAAGACCAGCACCGAGCAGACGACCAGCACCGCGGCGACCGCCGGCTGCCCCAGGTCCAGCACCACGGCGTAGAAGGCGACGACGTTCCAGTAGCTGGGGAAGCCCAGGAAGGTGTGGTCGTCGGTCTTCGCGTCGACCCGGCAGAACTGGTAGCTCGAGGCGAGCAGCGGCAGCGCGGCCAGTGCCCAGCCCCAGGGGCCGTGCGGCAGGGCACCGGTCGTCCACAGCAGCACGAGCGGGGCGAAGACGTAGGTCAGGTAGTCGACGATGTTGTCCAGCAGCGCGCCGTCGAACCAGGGGATCGTCTCCTTGACCCGCGCGGTCCGGGCCAGCATCCCGTCGGTCCCGTCGATGACCAGGGCGGCCAGCCCGATCCACAGCGCGGCGACCGCGTCCCCGTCGAGCGCGGCGAGCACGATCAGGAACGCCAGCACCGTCCCGATCGCGGTGTAGAGGTGCACGGCGGCACCGGCCACCAGTCGGCTTCTGGAGACCACGTGCTGACTCTCCCACACCGCGTGTCCCCCGTTCGGCGTCCGGCTCTCGTCGCGCCGGGACGGCCGGCGGACGCGACACTGTCCCCGCTCGGCACCCCAGCGACCCCGGACGGACGGCACATGAGCCTGCACACCGAACAGGACGGCGACCGGCACCTCGCCGAGTTCGGCTACCGGCAGGAACTGGACCGGAGCATCGGCCGGTTCGCCAGCTTCGCGGCCGGCGTCAGCTACATCTCCATCCTGACCGGGACGTTCCAGCTGTTCTACGTCGGTTTCGCGGCCGGCGGGCCGGCCTACGTGTGGTCCTGGCCGGTGGTGTTCGTCGGGCAGCTGATGGTGGCGCTGTGCTTCGCCGAGCTGGCCGCGCGGTACCCGGTGGCCGGCTCGCTCTACAACTGGACGAAGCGGCTGGGCAGCGCGACGACGTCCTGGATGGCCGGCTGGATGATGATCACGGCGTCGATCGTGACGCTCTCGGCGACCGTGCTGGCCTACCAGGTGACGCTGCCCCAGCTGTGGTCGGGCTTCCAGCTGGTCGGCGACGGCACGGGCACCGACGACGTCTCCGTCAACGCCGTCGTGCTGGGCAGCGGGCTGATCCTCTTCACCACCCTGGTGAACGCCTACGGGGTGCGGCTGATGGCCCGGATCAACAGCACCGGGGTGTTCGTCGAGCTGGTCGCTGCGGTGCTGATCATCGTGCTGCTGGCGGTCAGCGCGAGCCGCGGCCCGCTCGAGGTGCTCACCGACACCGGCGGCCGGGGGAGCGGGGACGGCTCGGGCTACCTCGGGGCCTTCCTGGTGGCCGCGCTCGCCTCCGGCTACGTGATGTACGGGTTCGACACCGCCAGCTCGCTGGGGGAGGAGACCCGTGATCCGCGGGCCACCGCGCCGAGGGCCATCCTCCGGGCGGTCACGGCGTCCTTCGTGCTCGGCGGGCTGATCCTGCTGTTCGGCCTGATGGCGGTGGAGAGCCTGGCCGACCCGGAGCTCACCGCCAGCACCGGCGGCCTGCAGTACGTGCTGCTCCAGGCGTCCGGGAACGGGCTGGGCCGGGCGTTCCTGCTCTGCATCGTCGTGGCGATCACCGTCTGCTGCCTGGCGGTGCACACCGCCACGGTCCGGATGGTGTTCGCGATGGCGCGGGACAACAACCTGCCGTTCGCCGCGCGGCTGGCCCGGGTCGACCCGCGGCGCAAGACGCCGGTGGCGCCCGTCGTGGTCGTCGGCGTGCTGTCGATCGCCGTCCTGGCGGTCAACGTCCGGCAACCGCAGATCTTCACCGTGGTCACCAGCATCGCCGTCGTCATGATCTACCTGGCGTACCTGCTGGTGACCGTGCCGATGCTGGTGGCCCGGCTGCGCGGCCGGTGGCCGCTGCCTCCCGACCCGTCGTCCAGCAGGCGGCACTTCTCGCTGGGCCGCTGGGGCCTGCCGGTCAACGTGCTCGCCGTGCTGTGGGGCGCCGGGATGGCGCTGAACCTGGCCTGGCCGCGGGCGGCCGTCTACAACGCCACCGAGCCGTTCCACTGGTACCTGCGGTGGGGCGCGTTCGTCTTCATCGGGACGATCGCCGTCGTCGGGCTGGGCTGGTACCTGCTCCGTCAGCGGCACCGCAGCGGGGTGCTTCCCGAGCACGCCGCGGCCCTGGCCGGGGCCGGCGACGATCCCGACGCCGGCCGGGCCGAGGTGCCCGCCGGCGGTGCCCGCTGACCCGTCGGCGGTGTGCCGGGCGCGCGCCTGGAGCGCCGTCATGACATCGTGCCTCTCGGCCGGACGTCGGCCCAGCGCCGGAAGGACAGCATGAGACAGCAGGTGACCGATCGGCTCCGCTTCCTTCGGGCCTTCGTGGCGAACCCGCGGCAGGTGGGAGCGGTCCTCCCCACCTCGAGGTCGGCGGTGCGCGACATGCTCGACCTCGCCGACCTGCCCGCCGCCGGCCTGGTGGTCGAGCTGGGTGCCGGCACCGGCAGCCAGACCGGGCAGATCCTGGAGCGGTTGGGCCCCGGCGCCCGGCTCGTGGCCCTGGAGATCGACCCGGCACTGGCCGAGCTGCTCTCCGTGCGCTACGACGACCCGCGGCTGCAGGTCGTCTGCGGCTCGGCCGAGCAGCTCGCCGACCACCTGGCCGGCGAGCGGGCCGACGTCGTCGTCTGCGCGCTGCCGTTCACCTCGCTGGAGCAGGGCCTGCGCCGCCGGATCCTCGACCAGCTGCCCCGGGCGGTGGCCGCCACCGGCACCGCCGTGGTCATCCAGTACTCACCGCTCATCGAGAGCGAGCTGCGCCGCCGGTTCGGCTCGGTCCGCCACCGGATCTCCCCGCTGAACGTGCCCCCCGCGTGGCTGTTCGCCTGCAGCAGCCCGCTGGCTCCGGACTGACGACGCCTCCGCTCAGCGGGCCCGCTGCCAGCGGGCCCGGCCCCACACCGCCACCAGCCCGAACGGGACGGTGCCGACCGCGGCGAGCAGGAAGATCGTGTCGTACCGGCCGGCGTCGGTCAGCCCGGCGACGGCCACCGCGGTGAGGGCGCTGCCGCAGAACAGCGACCCGGCGAACAGCGCCACGATGGTGGGGCGGGCCGCGGGCAGCACCTCGGTGGCCCAGGTCTGCAGCGACGAGTGCAGCGACGCCCACGCCAGCCCCAGCAGCACGGCGACGGCGGCGGCGACGGGCACCGACCGGGACGACGAGAGCGCCAGGCAGGCGAGCCCGGCCGACGTGGCACCCAGCGCGATCAGCCGGTGCGGTCGGGTCCGCCCGGAGATCCGGCCCACCCCGGTCGCGAAGACGAGCACCGCGGCGCCGTAGACGGCCATCACCCCGCCCGCCAGCGCCGCCGGTGCCCCGGCGGACTCCACCGCCGGGGGCAGCAGGGTGAGGGCGCCGATCAGCAGGCCGCCCTCGAGGAAGCCGAGGAGCAGCACGAACCGCGCCGCCCGGGACCGGGCGACGGTGACCAGCGGGGCCAGGAAGCTGCGGTGCGACCGGGTGCGTGGCGGCTCGTCGAGGTGGCGGAGGGCTCCGGACAGCACGAACGCGGCCAGCCCGGTCACCACGAACACCGCCCGCCAGGTGACGAACTGGGCCACCAGCCCGGCGGTCACCGACGCGACGGCCGTGCCGAGGGCGACCCCGACCATCAGCCGGGTGAGCTCGCGCTGGCGGCCCGCGGCGTCCACGGTGTCACCGACGTAGACCATCCCCGAGGGGTAGGCCGCACCGAAGAAGGCGCCCCCGACGCCCCGGGCCACGCCGAGCAGCAGCGCGGACGGCGCGAACGCCGCGGCGACCGCGGCGAGGCCGGCGACCAGCACGGTGAGCCGGATGGTCCGCACCAGCCCCACCCGGTCGGAGACCAGCCCCCAGACCGGCTGGCACAGGCCGTAGGCCAGGAAGTAGGCGCCGGCCGCCTGGACGATCGTCGACAGCGGGACGTCGAGGTCGGCGGCGATCGCGATGAGCATCGGTGGCATCGCGAACCGGTCGATGGTGCTGACGAACGCATTGGCCTGCAGGAGCCGGATCGGGGACACCCGCCGGGATGGAGCCCTCAGCACCGGCCGACCGTATCCGGGCCCTCGGGCACTGTCCTGGGGGCCGCTTGCTGCCAGCATCTGCGGCCGGTCCGCGGTGGTCCGCCGAGCCAGGACGATCGGGATGGACGCATGACGCGGCTCCGCCTCATGGCTGTCCGGTGCGCCATCGCGCTCGTCCCGTTGGCCGGGTGCGGGGACGATCCCGGAGCTCGGCGTCGGGCGCCGGCGGCGCCTGCACGTACTCGTGGATCCCGAGCACGTGGAGCGCAGGCGCGGGCGACGAGTTCACGGTCACGGTGCTCCCGGCAGCGGACCCGATCGACGGCGTCGGTGACGAGGCCTCCGCGACTTTCGACGGCTACCACGCGCGGGTGGGCGACGTGGTGGTCCAGCTCGTGAACCTGCCGGGAACGGGCGAGGCGTCGGTCGCGGTGCCGGCCACCGCGCAGGTCAATCGCCCGGGACCGCGAAGGCGTCCAGCGTCGCGGTCCCGCGGTCGACCGCGGCGAACGGCGTCGGGAGGAGGAAGACGGCCACGCCGCCGGTCGGGAAGCCGTCCGCGAGATCGCCCCGGCCGCCGTCAAGGGTGCCCGCGAGCTCCCCGACGGAGGGGTTGTGGCCCACCACGGCCACGGTGTGCACGTCCTCCGGGCTGTCCCGGACGACGGCGAGCAGCGCCTCGACGGTGTTGTCATGGATCCGCCCGTCGACGACCGGGGGCGCGGCGGCCGGCATCGCCGACCGGGCCTGCTCCCACGTCTCCTCCGCCCGGCGGGCGGGGGAGACGACCACGCGGTCGGGGACCAGCTCGGCCCGTGCCAGCCACGCGCCGATCGCCGCGGCCCTGCGCGCGCCACGCTCGGTGAGCGGCCGGTCCGCGTCCACCGGGGCGTCGGCGGCCTGGGCGTGACGGATGAGCACGAGTCGGCGAGGAGGCACCGGTGGAGTCTGGCAGCCGGGCGCGGCGGAGGTCACCTGGTCGGCTTGCGGGCATGGACGCGGTGCGCGGGGTCCGCCGTCACGGGGAGACAGCTGCCCGGTGGGCCAGCGCACAGCGTCACGGGGCGGACACGCGGACGGTGCCCCACCCGGATCGGGTGGGGCACCGGCGGGTCCGGCCGGACTCAGCGGGCCGGCGTAGCGGCCTCCCGGCGGGCAGTGCCGCTCTCCAGGTCGGCGAGGGTGTCGTCGCTGGAGCCGCCGCCGTGGCCATCGTCGTCGAGCATGGTCGCCTCGTCGAAGGGT
>JAOPWO010000305.1 GCA_025965635.1 Modestobacter sp.
GGCCGCCGGCCGCGCCCACCGCGGCCGGCCGTTCGCGATCACCCGCACCGAGGCCGGCATCGACCTGCTGCGCCCCGCCCGGGAAGCACGGCACCACGACCACATCGGCGCCCCCCACCGCACGATCACTGATCGCCTACGACCACTGACCCGGGGAATCGGTCATCTCAGACGCGGCGACGAACGCGGAGAACGGGCTTGCCCGGCCCCCGCTCCGGGGAATCGACGTAGGCGTGTGCAGCGGCGACGTCCTCGAAATCGAAGACCCGGTCGACGAGCGGCGCGAATGCCCCGGCCGCGAGACCGGCGCGGACGAAGTGCTCCCCGCGACGCAGGGCCGCGGGATCCGTGGTGATCTCGTGCACGCGGTAGCGGCGGAGCCACACCGGCGAGTATCCGCCCGCCGGGAGAGGCGTCGGCTGCCCGGACAGGTCACCATGCACGATCACCGTGGCGTTCCGCGCGCAGGCCCGGACGACCTCCGCCACCTGCGGGCCCCCGACCGCATCGAGGACCAGGTCGGCGCCGTGGCCGTCGGTCAGCGTGCCGATCCCACCGACCAGATCGTCGTCGGTGATCACGCCGTCGGCCCCCGCGTCGAGCAGTGCCTGGCGGTGGCGTACCGACGGTGTGGTCGCGAGTGGGACCGCTCCGAGGTAGCGCAGCACCTGCAGGGCGGCCATGCCGATGCTGTTGGCTGCCCCGGTGACCACCACCCGGTCGCCGGGCCGGACCCGCACCACCTCCTGCACCATCCCGTAGACCGTCAGGTACGGCATCCAGATCGCCGCGCCGGCGATGGCGTCCATCCCCTCGGGCCGGGCGACGAGTGCGGCAGCCGGGACCACAGCCTCCTCCGCGTAGACGGGGTAGTCGTTCTGCGAGAAGGCGGGCACGACGCTGACGGTGTCCCCGCGCCGCCACCTCTCGACCCCCGGGCCCACCTCGAGGACCTCGCCGGACGCCTCCGTGCCCAGCCCGGCAGGCAGGACAGGCTGTTCGACATAGGTTCCTCGGCGGAAGTTCACCTCGGCACGGTTGAGCCCGATGGCGTCAACCCGGATACGTACCTCGCCAGGTCCTACTGGGCGCAGTGCGACGTCCTCGACGCGGAGCACCTCGGGCCCGCCAGTCGCATGGAACCTGATGGAACGCACCATGATCGACAACGTACCGGGCGCCCCGGGCACGCCGGGGGCCGGAAGACCTGCCCGGGGCTGCGACGAGCAGGAGCCCCGTTCGTCTTCGTGCTCGGGCTTGGTGCCCGACCCGTGGGACTCCTCGGGACGTCGTGGACGTCGGCCTGCCGGTGCGGGACTCGCTCGTCGGGGTCCGGGCGCAGCTGCCGAGGCTCACGACGACCGGCCCCGCGCGGACGCGGCCGGCGCTGGATCCTCCGGCGGCCTCCCGTGCTGATGCGATCCGTCGTGCATCGTCCGGGATCATCCGTGGTGTGCAGCCGCTGTGTACCGGGAGCCGAGTAGCCGAAGGAGCCGGGATCATCACGCCGAACGCCCTCGCCGCAGTCCTGTTCGACATGGACGGCACGCTCGTGGAGACCGAGCAGTACTGGGGCGAGGGGTTGTTCGCCCTGGCCCGGGAGCTCGGCGGCAGCATGTCCGCGGCTGCCCGGGAGCGGACCGTCGGGACGTCGATGCTGATCGCGATGGAGATCCTGTACGCCGAACTGGGGACCACCCGCACGGACGCCGAGCTGGAGCGTGACGTCCGCTGGGTCGAGGACCGGACGGCCGCCCTGATGGCCGCCGGTGGGATCGAGTGGCGCCCTGGCGCGCGGGAGCTCCTGGTCGCCGTCCGGGACGCCGGCGTACCGACGGCGCTGGTGACGACGACGCCGCGCCGGCTGGCTGCCCTGGTGCTGCAGCGCATCACCGACGACCTGGGCGGCGACCCCTTCGGCACCACCGTCTGCGGCGACGAGGCGCCGGCGCGCAAGCCCGACCCGGCGCCCTACCTGCAGGCGATGACCACCCTGGACGTCGAGCCGGCCGGGTGCCTGGTGATCGAGGATTCGCGCGTCGGCGTCGCCGCCGGGCTCGCGGCCGGTGCCGGCGTGCTGGGTGTGCCGTCACTACAGCCGCTGGAGCCACGGGACGGGCTGACGGTGCGGTCGTCCCTCACCGGGCTCACCCCCGCCCACCTGACCGAGCTGCTGGCCCAGCGGGCCGGCGCCGGCGCCTGACCTGCGGTCGCCGCCCGGTCCGGCGCGGGGAGAGCTCACCGCCGGGCTCGGTCGCTGCCCAGCCGTCAACGGTGGCCCCGCACCGAGGTGATCGGTGGCCCCGACACCGCGACCGCCGGCCCGGTGCCCGCTGAGGGGGCGACGCCACGGACCTCGGGCGTGCCCGGACTGGGCCGCGCGGCGGACATCAGTCGGCGACGGCGATCGGCAGCGCGGTGCGCCAACCGGCCGCGGCGGCGGCGTCGACAGGGAAGGGCGGGGGAGTGCCCCCGAAGGCCGGGCACAGCGCCTGGTGGTCGCACCAGCCGCAGAGCCGGCTCTTGTTCGGCCGGAAGTCGGCGGTGGCCACCGCCCGCTCGATCGCCGCCCAGATGGCCAGCAGGGTGCGCTCGAAGCGCCGCAGCTCGGCTTCGTCGGGGGCGTAGGTGAGCACGTCGCCGTCGCCCAGGTACATCAGCTTGAGCTGGGCGGCGATCACCCCGCGGGTGCGCCAGAGCACCAGCGCGTAGAACTTCATCTGGAACAGCGCCTTGGCCTCGAAGGTCTCCCTCGGCACGGACCCGGTCTTGTAGTCGACCACCCGCAGGGCGCCGCTCGGCGCGACGTCCAGCCGGTCGACGTACCCGCGCAGCAGCAGGCCGTCGGGGAGGGTGACCTCGACCAGCTCCTCCCGGCCGTGCGGCTGGATCCGGGTCGGGTCCTCGAGGGCGAAGTACGTCTCCACCAGCGTGCCGGCCGAGGCCAGCCACGCCTCGAGGTCGGCCGCCGTGCCCCCGGCCGGGACATCGGCCGCGCCGTCGGTGGGTGCGGCCCCGTCGGTGGGTGCGGCCCCGTCGGTGGGTGCGGTCGGGAAGAGCTCGGCGACGCCGGGCTCCTCGCGCAGCTCCGCCCAGGCCGGCTCGATCAGCGCGCGCGCCGCCCCGACGGTGCGCTCGGCGGCCGGCAGGTCGTAGAGCCGTTCGAGCACCGCGTGCACCAGCGTGCCGCGCACGGCCGCGGGTGACTTGCGCTCGGGCAGCCGGTCGATGGTGCGGAACCGGTAGAGCAGCGGGCAGGACTTGAAGTCCGCGGCCCGCGAGGGGGACAGCGACGGCCGCCGGGGCGCGGTGTCGACGGCCGACGTCCGGGCCGGGGCTCCGGCCGCCGACGCCGCTCCCGCCGACGGGTCCGTCTCGAGGATCGACGTCATGGGACGAGGCTAGGTCGGCCCACCGACAGTTCCCGGTGTGCACGCCGGGAGCGGCGAGGATCGCCGTCCGTACCCTGTCCGTACGTGAGCGACGAGCAGCAGGACACGATCGAGCAGGTCCCCCCGGTGGCCGCCCCCACAGCGACCGAGGTGCCCACCGACGCTCCGCTCGAGGTCGTGGTCGCCGGCGTGCCGGCGCTCCCCGCCGAGCCGGTGGAGGGTGCCTTCGTCGTCGGCGACCGGGTGCAGCTCACCGACCCGAAGGGCCGCCACCACACGGTCGTCCTGACGCCGGGCAAGGAGTTCCACACGCACCGCGGGGCGATCAGCCACGACGCGCTGATCGGTGCACCGGAGGGGTCCGTCGTCCACTCGACGGCGAACACCGGCTACCTGGCGCTGCGCCCGCTGCTGGCCGACTTCGTGCTCTCCATGCCCCGCGGCGCCCAGGTCATCTACCCCAAGGACGCCGCGCAGATCGTCGGCTTCGGCGACATCGGTCCCGGCATGCGGGTGCTGGAGGCCGGTGCCGGGTCCGGGGCGCTGACCTGCTCGCTGCTGCGGGCGGTCGGGGAGCACGGCACGCTGACCAGCTACGAGCGGCGCGAGGACTTCGCCGACGTCGCCCGCGGCAACGTCGGGGCGTTCTTCGGCGAGGTGCCGGCCAACTGGTCGCTGCGGCTCGGTGACCTGGCCCAGCACCCGGCCGAGGAGGTCGTGGACCGCGTCGTCCTGGACATGCTCGAGCCGTGGGCCGTGCTGCCCACGGTCGCCGCAGCGCTGCGGCCCGGTGGGGTGCTCGTCGGCTACGTGGCGACGACGACCCAGCTGTCCACCTACGTGGAGGCGCTGCGGGCGCAGGGCGTGTGGACCGAGCCGTACTCCTGGGAGACGCTGCTGCGGCCGTGGCACGCCGAGGGCCTGGCCGTCCGGCCCGAGCACCGGATGGTCGCCCACACCGCGTTCCTGGTGACCGCCCGGCGGCTGGCCGAGGGTGCCGTCGCCCCCATGCGCCAGCGCCGCAAGAAGCTCGCCTGACCCCGGAGGTGTCGCTCCCGTGTCATCGGGATGACGTCGGGACCCGGTGCGCACACCGGTCGCGTGGGCTGCGGCACGGTCGTTCCCGGCGTGTATAGATTGGCTTCCTGGCTCCCCCCGATGGCTGTGGAGGTGCGCGATGACCCTGGATCCCGACGAGTTTCGAGCGCGACGTGAGCGTGACGTCGCCTCACTGGTGAACCAGATCTCCTACCTCGAGGAGGAGATCGGCCTCCTGCGGCGCAAGGTGTCCGACAGCCCGCGCCAGGTGCGCGCGCTGGAGGAACGGCTCGCCGAGGCGGAGGGCCGCGCGGCCTTCCTCTCCGAACGCAACGACAAGCTGGCCGGCACCTTGCGGGAGGCGCGTGACCAGCTGGTCACGCTCAAGGAGGAGGTCGAGCGGCTCGGCCAGCCCCCCTCGGGCTACGGCGTGTTCCTGGGCAGGTTCGAGGACGGCACGGTCGACGTGTTCACCGGCGGCCGCAAGCTGCGGGTCTCGGTGTCCCCGGCCGTGGAGGTCGACGACCTCAAGCACGGCCAGGAGGTCATGCTCAACGAGGCGATGAACGTCGTGGAGGTCCGCGGGTTCGAGCGGGCCGGTGACGTGGTCATGCTCAAGGAGCTGCTCGAGCCGGTCGAGGGCATCCCGCGCCGGGCGCTGGTCATCGGGCACACCGACGAGGAGCGGGTGGTCTACCTCGCCGAGTCCCTCGCCGACCAGCCGGTGCGCGTGGGCGACTCGCTGCTCCTGGAGCCCCGGTCCGGCTACGTGTACGAGCGGATCCCGAAGAGCGAGGTCGAGGAGCTGATCCTCGAAGAGGTCCCCGACATCGACTACTCCGACATCGGTGGGCTGTCCCGGCAGATCGAGCAGATCCGGGACGCCGTCGAGCTCCCGTTCCTGCACGCAGACCTGTTCCGCGAGTACGAGCTGCGCCCACCGAAGGGCATCCTGCTGTACGGCCCGCCCGGCTGCGGCAAGACGCTGATCGCCAAGGCGGTGGCGAACTCGCTGGCGAAGAAGGTCGCTGCGATGAACGGCGACTCCGACCGGAGCCAGGGGAAGTCCTTCTTCCTCAACATCAAGGGCCCCGAGCTGCTGAACAAGTACGTCGGGGAGACCGAGCGGCACATCCGGCTGGTCTTCCAGCGGGCCCGGGAGAAGGCCAGCGAGGGCACGCCGGTGATCGTCTTCTTCGACGAGATGGACTCGATCTTCCGCACCCGCGGCTCCGGGGTGTCCTCCGACGTGGAGAGCACGATCGTCCCGCAGCTGCTCAGCGAGATCGACGGCGTC
>JAOPWO010000313.1 GCA_025965635.1 Modestobacter sp.
GGCCGGTACGGCGGCGGTCGACAGCCGCGCCCAGGCGGCGTCGACGTCGACGTCCCCGACCGCCGGGACCGCCAGGGCGGCCGCGGCGAGCCGACTGTCGGTGCGCACGCGGCCCAGCTCGCTGAGGCAGGTGGCGCAGGCCGCGATGTGCTCCCGTTCGTCGTCGGGAACTCCGGCCGGCTCGTCGAGCAGCCGGCGGAGGGTGCCGTCAGTTGGATGACGCATGTGGGTTCATCTCCTTGCGCAGGGCGGACTCGGCGCGTCGGACGGTGGTGCCGACGCTGCCAGGGGAGAGATCGAGGGCTCGGGCGATCTCGGCGTAACTCATGCCGCTGTGCCGCAGGACCAGGGCCGTGGCCTGCCGGTGCGGGAGCCGGGCCAGGGCGGCGCGGACCCGGCTGCGTTCCTCCCGGACGACGACCGTGTCCGCCACGTCCGGCGCGACCGCGTCCCCGCCGCCGGCGGCCTCCTCGCGGGCGGCGCGGCGGCGCCCGGACCGCAACAGGTTCAAGGCCGTGTGCGCGGCGGCGACCGAGAGCCAGCCGGGCGCCTCGCCGGCCGGGACCGACGAGCGGCCGAAGGCGAGGAACACCTCCTGCGCGACGTCCTCGGCGTCGTCCCGCGACCCGAGCACCCGGGCGGCGACCGAGACCACCCGTGCGTAGTCGGCGCGGAAGACCAGCTCCAGGTCGGGCCGCGCCGCGCCGGAGGGCCGCGGACTCGACACGGCGCCGCCCTTCCGTTCGGTCCGCCGGGACGCGGTGCCCCACCTGGCAGGCAGCGCCACGGCGGGGGTCAGGGCCGCGGCGGCAGGTGTGCGTTCCACACCTGTACAGCACCGCCGGCGCCCCGGATGTGACAAGGGGGAGCCGTCAACCCCCTGCAGGACGGCGGAGCACGTGCCCGGCGCCGTCGGTCCACCGGCCGCGCAGCCGGAGCAGGGGATCGCCGTCGCCACCCAGCACCGGCACCGCCTCCACCGTCAGCAGCGCCAGCACGTGGCTGCCGGCCGGCACCAGCGAGGTCAGCCGGCAGTCCAGCGCGGTCAGCGCACCGTCCAGGACGATCGCGCCGCTGTGCTCGGCGCGGTGCCAGGGAACCTGCTCCAGCAGGTGCCGTGCGCTGGGCCGCCCGGCCGAGGAGAACCGGCTGGCCAGGAGCGCCTGCCGGGAGGTGAGCACGTTGACCGCGCAGCTGCCCACCGTCTCCAGCACCTCGGCCGGGTAACCCTCCGCGGCCAGGCCCACGGCGATCAGGGGCGGGTCGGCCGACACGCTCATCACCGAGGTGACCGTCGTCCCGACGTCGTCGATGTCGTCCTGGACCGTCATGAGCACGACCCCGGCGGCGTACTGGCGCAGGGCGGTGGAGTACTCGGTGGCGTCGACCGGCATGGCGGTCAGTCGACCACAACCTCCAGGATGGCCGGGTGACCTCAGCGGATCGAACCTACGACGTGATCGTGCTCGGCGCCGGCTCGACCGGCGAGAACGTCGCCGACGTCGCCGTCCGCGGCGGGTTGAGCGCGGTGCTGGTCGAGTCCGGGCTGGTGGGCGGCGAGTGCTCGTACTGGGCCTGCATGCCGAGCAAGACGCTGCTGCGCGGCAGCGAGGCGATCGCCGCGGCCCGATCGGTCCAGGGCGCGGCGGCTGCGGTCACCGGCGAGCAGGACGTCGCCGCCACGCTCGCCCGGCGCAACGCCTTCACCCACGACTGGGACGACTCCGGCCAGGCCGCCTGGGTCGAGGACGTGGGGATCGGGCTGGTCCGCGGGCAGGGCCGGCTGGCCGGGCCGAAGCAGGTGGTCGTCACCCGGGACGACGGGAGCGAGGTGACCCTGCTCGCGCGGCACGCGGTTGCCGTCTGCACCGGATCGCGCGCCGCCGTGCCGCCGGTCGACGGGCTGGCCGACGCCCGGCCGTGGACGCCCCGTGAGGCGACCAGCGCGCAGGCGGCGCCCGGCCGGCTGATCGTGATCGGTGGCGGCTACGTCGGCTGCGAGATGGCCACCGCCTGGCAGCAGCTCGGTTCGGCGGTGACCCTGCTGCAACGCAGCGGGCAGTTGCTGCGCGGCCTGGAACCGGCTGCCGGTGAGGCGGTGCTGGCCTCGCTGCAGGAGCTCGGGGTCGACGTCCGGCTGCACGTCGACGTGCGGTCGGTCTCCCGGGACGGCGACGAGGTCGTCGTGCTGACCGGCGCGGGCGAGCTGCGCGGCGACGAGGTGCTGGTGGCGGCCGGGCGGGCCGCCAACACCGACGAGCTCGGCCTGGACACCGTCGGGCTGCAGCCCGGCGGGTACCTCGACGTCGACGAGTCCCTGCGGGTGACCGGGGTGGACGACGGCTGGCTCTACGCGGTCGGCGACGTCAACGGACGCCGGCAGCTCACCCTCATGGGCAAGTACCAGGCGCGTCAGGCCGGCGCCGCGATCGTCGCCCGGGCCCGCGGCGAGGAGGTCGACCTGGCGGACTGGTCGCCCTTCGTCGCCACCGCCGACCGGCGGGCCACGCCCAGCGTCGTGTTCACCGACCCGCAGGTCGCCGCGGTCGGGCTGACCGCGGCCGAGGCGGCCGAGGCCGGCCTGCCGCACCGCGTCGTGGAGTACGCCATCGGAGGCGTCGCCGGGGCGTCGGTCTTCGCCGACGACTACGCCGGGACGGCGATCGCCGTGGTGGACACCGAGCGCGAGGTGCTGCTCGGCGTCACGTTCATCGGCGCCGGGGTGGCCGAGCTGCTGCACTCGGCGACCGTCGCTGTCGTCGGGGAGGTCCCCATCGGCCGGCTCTGGCACGCCGTGCCGTCCTATCCGACGATCAGCGAGGTGTGGCTCCGGCTCCTCGAGACCTACCGGGGCTGAGCGTGCGTGCCGGTGGCCGGATCGGCCTGGTCCCGCACCCCGGGCGGACTGCTGCGGCGCAACGCCGGGCTCAGGGCAGGGGGAACGGCTCGTCGTCCGGGGCGGGGAGGTCGCCATCCACCGTGGCGCTGACCTCCATCGAGCACATCGTGGCCCGGCCGCCGAACAGCGACAGGAACGCGGTGTCGGCGGCGTCCCGGCCGGAGCAGATCCGGACCAGCGCCGACGTGGGAGCGAGCCGGGTGGCGTCGACGGTCTGCCAGACGCCCTCGACGTCGGCCTCGACCACCGCGTGGAAGTCCATCGGCGCCAGCCCCGGCGCGTACACCGCGACCAGCCGGGCGGGCACCTCCAGGGCGCGCAGCAGCGTGATGGTCAGGTGCGCGTAGTCGCGGCACACCCCCTGGCCCATCAGCAGGGTGTCGACCGCGGTGTCGACCGGGCGTGAGGACCCGGAGGTGTAGACGAGCCGGTCGGCGACCCAGGCGGCGACGGCGGCGACGAGCTCGGCGCGGGGCCGGAACTGGTCGAACTCGCTCAGCGCGTACCCCACGAGCTGGTCGGAGGGGCAGTAGCGGCTGGGCCGCACGTACTCGGCCCACTCCGCGGCGGTGACCTCCCGGGCGGGCCCGGCGGACTCCACCCGGGCGCTGTAGGTGATGGTCGTGTCGCCGGCCGGCAGTTCCAGCCGGTGCACCCGGGCGCCCTGCACGAGCACCTCGGCGGCGTCGACCGGCCGGCCGTCGGTGAGGACGATCAGCTGCTCCGCGTCGGGAGCCGCGACGGCGACCTGCAGCAGAGCCGTCGCCGGGGCGGGGGAGGAGACGGTCAGGGTGCAGGCGACGTCCGTGCGCATGACCGCACATCCTCGTTCCCTTCCGTTCCGGGCGTGTGGCCGACCCGTGTGCGTTCGGCCACGGTCGCCCGTGTTCCCGTCGCCTGCCACCGGGACGGCGGGGTGCAGCGCGGGACGTGCAACCGGGGGGTGACCGGCGTCCGTGGCAGGGCTGCTACGCGCTGGGGGACCGCGGCCGGGCCGACCCGGTGAGCCTGGTCGCCGGGGACGGCCGGGCCGCCGAGCACCCGGAGCCCCGGATCGTGCCGTCCGAGGTCACCGCCCTCGGCTGGCCGCCGACGCGGTCCCGGCCCGGGCCGGGCCTCTTCGAGCGCAGGCACCGTGCCTTCCCGGACTCCGGCCCCGTGCTCTCGGGCTCACGCCCGGGGCGGGTCGACGCGGGTCGGGTCGATGTCCTCGGCTGCGGCGTCGGGCTCGGCCGAGACGTTCTCCAGCAGATCCTCGAGGTCCATGAGCTCGGCGACGTCCTGCGGCGGGCCCGGCTCGGCGGCCCGGGCCAGCTCCGCCGCGTCGCCGAGGGCCGTGAGGTCACCGGGGACGGCGACCACGCCCAGGTCGCGCGCCGGCAGCGGCGCCGGGCGACCGAACGCATAGCCCTGCGCCATCGAACAGCCGTGCTCCAGCAGCCAGCGCGCCTGGTCGCCGTCCTCGATGCCCTCCGCGATCACCTGCAGGCCCATGCCGGCGCCCAGCTGCAGCAGGCCCTGCACGAGGGCCGCGGTCGCCGGCTCGATGACGACGTCGGCGACGAAGGAACGGTCGATCTTCAGCGTGTGGATCGGCAGCCGGTGCAGGGCGCTGATCGCGGAGTAGCCGGTGCCGAAGTCGTCCAGCGCCAGCGTCACCCCGCTCTCGGTGACCGCGGAGACCGACTGCAGGGTCGCCTCGGCGGCAAACAGCGCCGTCGACTCGGTGATCTCCAGCTCCAGCCGGTGCGCCGGCAGCCCGGAGTCGGCGAGGGCGTCGGCGACCAGGTCGGCGAAGCCGGGCTCGGCCAGGTGGCGGGCGGAGATGTTGACGTGCACCCGCAGGTCGCCCTCCCAGTCGGCGGCGTCCCGGCAGGCCCGGTGCAGCACCCACTCGCCGAGCCGCGAGGTGAGCCGGTTGTCCTCGGCGGCGGAGAGGAACGCTGCCGGCGGAAGTAGCCCGCGGGTGGGGTGCTGCCAGCGGATGAGGGCCTCGTAGCCCAGCAGCCGTTCGTCGGCCAGTGCCACGATCGGCTGGTAGAACAGCCGCAGCTCGTTGGCCTCGACCGCGCGGCGCAGGTCGACCTCGAGCTGGAGCTGGTCGGTGTCGCCGTCGCTGAGCGCCTCGTCGTGCACCTCGATGCGGCCCCGGCCGCCGCTGGCCTTGGCGCGGGCCAGCGCGCTGTGCGCCTGCCGGAGCAGCGCCTCGGGCGCCAGGTCGCAGCCCAGTGTGACCCCGACGCTGGCGGACAGGGTGATCTCCCGGTCGTGCACCCGGAACGGCTCGTCGAGCACGCTCAGCAGCCGGTCGGCCAGGGCGCGCAGCGCGTCGACGTCCTGGACCTCCTCGGCCAGCACGAGGAACTCGTCGGCGCCGTAGCGGACGGCCATGTCCTCGACCCGGGTGCTCCACCGCAGCCGGTCGGCCACCTGGCACAGCAGCTGGTCGCCGCCCTCGTGGCCGAGGGAGTCGTTGACCGCGGTGAACCGGTCCAGGTCCAGGTGCAGGACGCCGACCGTGGTGCCGCGGCGCCGGCTGACGGCCAGCGCGTGCTGCAGCCGCTCGGTCAGCGCCCGGCGGTTGGGCAGGCCGGTGAGGGGATCGGTGAAGGCGCGCAGGACGAGGTCCTCCTCCGCCCGGCGGCGGTCGGTCACGTCGACCATCGACAGCAGCACGAAGTGCGGTTCGCCCGTCGTCCGGTGCACGATCTCCCGGCTCTGGTGCACCCACAGGGTCCCGCCGTCGGCGCGCTGCAGACGGCGCTCACCGACGATCTCCAGCTGCGGGTCGATCAGCGGCCGGCCAGGGCCCGGCTCGAGGGCGAGGTCCTCGATCGGGACGTCGTCGGGGTGGCTGAGCAGGTCGAGGTGCCGGCCGACCAGGTCGTCGGCGCTGCGTCCGGTGAGGGTGCACAGCGCGGCGTTGACGACGAGCATGCGCCCGTCGACGTCCACGACGGCCTTGCCGATCGGCGCGGAGAGGAAGAGGGCCCGGAAGACCTGTCCCCGGTCGGCCAGGAGCAGGTCGGCTGCGCGCAGTCGCTTCGCGGCGACCGCCCGGAGCGGTGCGCCCGGCGGGGTCTGCGGTGCGGGGAGCGTCACCGGCACAGGGTGGCCCATCCAGAGGCGTCGACCACGGAACCCGCCCGGCGCGAGCGTGTCCGTGCCGTCACTTTCCGTCATCAACCGGGGCAGCCCATGGACCCTGGGGCGGGTGGGGCGCGGCGTTGTCGAACCGTGACGTCGGGTGCGCGGCGGGAGGCGGTCCCCGGCGCGGGGACCGCCTCCCGGAGCCCGGGCGGGTCAGCCGACCGTGACCCCGGGGGAGAAGGCGACGTAGCCGGCGAAGTCCCGGCCCACCCGCTCGACCGCCGACGGGTAGAGCCGCGGGTAGGCCCAGGCGCCGTCGCTGGTGGTGCCGCCCGGGGTGACGACGTCGTAGTACTGGCAGGCGCCCTTCCACGGGCAGGTGTACGGCGTCGGGCTCTCGGTCAACGCGCCGGGCGTGACCGCCGAGGGCGGGAAGTACCAGTTGCCCTCGATCCTGATCAGCTCGTCCTCGGCCGCCTCGGCGATGACCGTGCCGTCGATGCTCGCGCGCACGGGTGCTCCTCTCGTCGTCCCAGATCGTGTCGCGACGCACAACCGGCTGGAGCCCGCAGATCGTCCCGCGGGAATCGGCCGCCTCCCCGGGGTGCTGGAGGGCGGTATGAGCGGCGTACGGAAGCGGATCGGGTTTCTCTCCTTCGGGCACTGGCAGCCGATCGCCGGCTCGCAGGTGCGCACTGCGCGCGACGCGCTGGTGCAGACCGTCGAGCTGGCCGTGGCCGCCGAGGAGCTCGGTGTCGACGGCGCGTACGTCCGGGTGCACCACTTCGCCCGGCAGGCGGCGGCGCCGTTCCCGGTGCTGGCCGCGATGGCCGCCCGCACGTCGCGGATCGAGCTGGGCACCGGCGTCATCGACATGCGCTACGAGAACCCGCTGTACATGGCGGAGGAGGCCGCGGCCACGGACCTGCTGTCCGACGGGCGGCTGCAGCTGGGCGTCAGCCGGGGATCACCGGAGACGGCGCTGCACGGCGCGCAGGCCTTCGGCCACGTACCGGCCGAGGGGAGCGACGACGGCGCCATGGCGCGGGAGCACACCGCGCTGTTCCGTGCGGCCCTCAGCGGTGCCGCGGTCGTCGACGCCGACCCCGCGATGACCGGCGGCGTGCGCGGCCGGCTGCCGGTCCAACCGCAGTCGCCGGGCCTGGCCGAGCGGATCTGGTGGGGGTCGGGCACCCGGGCGACGGCGATCTGGACCGCCGAGCAGGGGATGAACCTGATGAGCTCCACGCTGCTCAGCGAGGACACCGGGGTGCCCTTCGACGAGCTGCAGGCCGAGCAGATCAGCCGGTTCCGCGCCGCGTGGGCCGACGCCGGCTGGGAGCGCGAGCCGCGGGTGTCGGTGAGCCGCAGCGTCATGCCGATCACCAGCGACCTGGACCGGCAGTACTTCGGCGAGCGGAGCGGTGAGGACCAGGTCGGCTACCTGGACGGCGCCCGCTCCCGGTTCGGCAAGAGCTACGTCGGTGAGCCCGACCAGCTCGCCGAGGAGCTGTCCAAGGACGCCGCCGTCCGGGACGCGGACACCCTGCTGCTGACCGTGCCCAACATGCTGGGCGTCGACTACAACGCCCACCTGCTGCAGACGATCGTCGAGCACGTGGCGCCGGCGATCGGTTGGGAGCGCGGGCGGTAGCCCGGCGCGTGCTGGCCCTCGGGCCCCGCGGCGCGGAGCGGCCGGGGGAGCGGGGACAATGGCCCGGTGCACATCGGCAGAACCGTAGATCCCGGAATCGCCCGCTCGTGGCTGCTCGTCAACGGCGCCCGCACCGAGCTGTTCGACACCGCGCACGACTCGCGGGCCGACCAGGTCATCCTCGACATCGAGGATGCGGTGGACCCGGCGCGCAAGCCTGACGCCCGCGCCGACGTCGCCGCATACCTGGAGTCCAGTGACAAGCGCGCCTGGGTGCGGATCAACGACCGGTCGACGGATTTCTGGGACGGCGACGTCGCCGCGCTGGCCGGCCTGCCCGGCGTGGCCGGGGTGATGCTGGCCAAGACCGAGGCCGCCGAGCACGTCACCGAGACCTTCGACCGGCTCGGTGGGGTCACGCCCGTGCTCGCCCTCGTCGAGTCGGCGCTGGGCATCGAGGAGGCGGTGCGGATCGCCTCCGCCCGAGGTGCTTTCCGGCTGGCCTTCGGCAGCGGTGACTACCGCCGCGACACCGGCACCAGCGCCGACGACCTGGCGATGGCCTACCCGCGTTCCCGCCTGGTCATCGCCAGCCGGGTCGGTGGTCTGCCTGGGCCGATCGACGGCCCGACGGTGAGCACCAGCCACCCGGTGCTGCGCGAGCAGTCGGCACTCACGGTCTCCCTGGGGCTGACCGGGACGCTCTGCCTGGACATGGACCAGCTGCCGGTGATCAACGAGGTGATCAGCCCGGCGCCGTCCGACGTCGCCTGGGCGCGCGACTTCCTCGCCGACTTCGAGGCCCGTGGCCAGGTCATCCGGGACGGCAGCGACCTGCCCCGGCTGGGCCGCGCCCGCAAGATCGAGAAGCTGGCGACCGCTTTCGGCGTCGAGCCGGCCTGACCTGACCTGACCTGACCGTCCCGGACCCCGTCGACCGCGGGTCGGCGGGGTCCGTCGCCGTGGGCGACCGCCCGGCTCACTGCCCCATGGACGTCTGCGAGGCCCCGCTCTGCTGGGGCGGCCAGACCGCGGCCCTGACGTGCGGCAGCAGGAACGCGTGCAGTTCGGTGCCGGGGTCGGCGACGAGGCAGCGTTCGTGCTCCCCGTCGGTGACCGTGAAGTGGATGCGACCCTCTTCGTAGGCGTACTGCCAGGCGGTCGTGATGGTGGCGACGGGGCTCATGGCGGGTCCTCTCCGTCGAGGAGCGGGGGCCGCGGCGCTGCGGCGGACCCCCATGATGACTGCGGCGCTGCGTATGCGTCATCCCACGTTGGGTCAGGATCGGCCCCGGCGACATCTGCCGGACATGTGGGGTGACGATCCTGGCCCCATGACGGCGAGCCTGTACGTGACCGGTACGCACGTGGCCTCGGTGGCGCACGACCCGCTCCGCGACGGTCGCGACCTGCAGCGGACCGTCCAGCTGGCGCACGCGGTGGCCCGGCCGGTCGTCGACGGGTTGGCCGACTCCGCCTGCGGCGTGCTCGTCACCGCGATCGCCGACCTGGACTGGCAGATGGTGTGGGCGGTGCCGCGCTGCGAGGAGTGCCAGCGGCTCGTCGGCTGACGCGCCGGTGAGCATCGCAGGGAGCGCCGGCGACCGAGGAGCGGAGGCGGTGCCGAGGACGACCGTGGGCATCGTCGGCTGACGCGCCGGTGCGCATCGCAGGGAGCGCCGGCGACCGAGGAGCGGAGGCGCCGGGGAGTCAGCCGCCCTTGCGCCGGGTGAGCACCAGCCCGGCCACCTCCGTGGCGCCGGCCGCCAGCAGGGCGCGGGCCATCTCCCGCAGCGAGTAGCCCTCGGAGTACACGTCGTCGAAGACCAGGACCCGCCGTCCGGCGACGCGGTCCCGCGCGGGCACCGACAGGGCGGCTCGCAGCTCGCCTTCTGCGATCTCGCGGCGGGCCGCACGGCTGATCCCCAGGAACCGGCCGGTCGGTCGCGCCTTGTGCACGAGGCCGGGGACGAAGGGCCAGTCCGGCCCGTGGCGGTGTGCGGCGTCAAGGACGAGCCGGAGGTAGTCCCACAGCCGCTGCGCGTCCGGGCCGACGTAGATGGCCCCGGTCGTGATCAGGTCGAAGCGCTGCAGCTCGTCGCGGTGGTGGTCCAGGTAGCCGACCAGGACGCGCCCGAGGACGTCGGCCCACTCCCGCTGGTCGTCGTACTTGTAGCTCATCACCGCGTCCCACATCGCCTCCGGCCGGCTGGTCACGGTGTAGATCCGGGAGAACCCGCGGTCCTCGACGGTGCAGGCGGCGTTGGGGCACGGCGTGCCGGTCGCCAGGGGCTGCCCGCACACGGTGCAGGCGGTCGCGCTGGGTCCGGTGTCCTGGAGCGCGACGCACGCGAAGCAGATGGCCGGGGTGCCGGTCGTGCGGTACGAGCACGCGCCGCAGTCGCCGAAACCGGCCGGCGGGGGCCGGAGTCGCTGCACGTCCATCGGCATCGGCCACCTCGCGCGTCGCCTCGCGGTCCCCAGGGGGCGCGACGTTAGCGGACGACCGCCGTCCGGGGGGAGCGTCGTCGCGCGCTCAGCCCAGGGAGACGCCGTCGAGGTAGTACCAGCGGCCGCCCGTGCGGGTGAAGCGGCTGTTCTCGTGCTGGGCGCCGGCCACCCGGTCGAGGACGTGGTGGGCGCGGAACTCGATCGTGCCCTCGGTCGCGAGCAGGCCGCCTCCGGTGGTGACCAGGACGTCGAGCCCGGTCCACCGCACGGCCGGGTCGAGGTCGAGGTCGCGGGGACGGGTCGACGGGTGCCAGGTGGCGAGCAGGTAGCCGGTGTCCCCGACCGCGAAGGCGCTGTAGCGCGATCGCATCAGCTGCTCGGCGGTGCCGGCCCGGGCCGTGCCGTCGTGCAGCGGGCCGCAGCACTCGGTGTACGGCAGACCGGTGCCGCAGGGACAGCGTCGGGGAGCCATCGGGTCAGTCTGCCCACGCCGGTCGCGGGCCAGCCGGCGGGCGTCGACGCCCCGGGTCGGTGATCGGGCCGCGGCGAGGGAGACCGTGGTGGCGGCCCTGCAGTGGCCGGCCCCTCGGACGGCGGCCGGCCCGACGCGGAAGGGC
>JAOPWO010000321.1 GCA_025965635.1 Modestobacter sp.
TCTTCACCAACGACTATCTCGATGAGATCCAGTCGGCAATGAAGTGACCGTCGGCCTCGGCGTCACCTACGGCGTCGTCTGAGGGTTCTGCCGAATCGATGAAGACCGGCTCGATCAATTCGTGCCGGAGCACGGCGGCGCGCTCCCGGGCGCGTCGCCGTGCTCGCACATCGACCTACAGATCTGCGACGACTTCGCAAGGTCGTGCTTCTTGATCAACTCTGAGGAGATTGTTGATCATTATCCGATCGGTGTGCGTCGGGAGGCCCTGGGCGAGGAGGTTCCCGGACGCTTCACGATGAGCCTCGCGTCGGTCGCACATATCTGGTCACCGAGCCGCGCAACAACTTTCAATTGCACTACAGCGGTGGACCCGTAGTACTGCTCGCCGACGGTATTGGCATCTCGGCCAATGGTCAGCATGTATCGCGAGCTGAAGCGACTCGGCCAGCCCGCGCGGCTGCACTACTGGGCGCGGGACGCGGATGCCTTCTTGTTCGCTGGGGAGCTCAGGCATGTCGAGGACGTTCGGCTGATCGTGGCCGCCGGGAAGCCGGAGCCCGGTGAGGGTCGATGGGACCAAGCGACGCCATTCTCCATGCATCCATCGCCAAGGGTATCGACGTCGACCAGCTGCCTGCTGAACGAGGGGCTTCTGAGCTTGTCGTTCAACCCCTGACTGACTGGTCGCCGGCGTTGGCCGCGTCCCGTGTGACGGTCTTGCCGACGTCGTGGCGGGGCGGGTGGCTTGGTGCCTGTTCTTCACCCCGGGTGCGCGGCGGGCCTGGACGTCTTCAGCCGCACCGTCGTGGGCTGGTCGATCGCCGACCACATGCGCTCGGAGCTGGTCGTCGACGCCCTGGAGATGGCCCGCTGGCGCCGCCGGCCCGCGCCCGGCGGCGTGCTGCACAGCGACCGCGGCAGCCAGGGCAGGTTCAACCGGTCGTCGCAACGCCGACTTGTTGCAGGGATCGTAGGTGTTCGTCGAGGGCTTCGGCGGGGGTGCGCCAGGAGAGGGTCTTTCGGGGGCGGTGGTTGAGGGCGGTGACGACGGCCTGGATCTCCTCGGCGATCCATCGGGACCGGTCCATCGGGACAGGTCGGTGCCCTTGGGGAAGCACTGGCGCAGGAGCCCGTAGGTGTTCTCGTTCGTGCCGCCTACACGACCCCGATCGTCGCGCCATCTCCCGTGCCAGTCGAGCCTCATGTTCAGCAGGCTCCTAGACATGCCCCAGGACTTCAACTATCATAAAAAACATTCAAGTTCAGTGAAGACTCATGGTCTCGTCTCAACCTACTTGGTGCTGGAGTCCGCGGGACGCCATCGCGTTGGCCTGGAGGGCCCGGAAATGCAGCCGACACAGGCGCGAGTCGCTCTGGCCATCCGCCCGCTCATGCAGCAGGTCATGCTGTGAAGCCTGCGCCGTTCGACTACGTGCAGGTGACGTCGGTGGCTGAGGCCCTCGACGCACTGGCCGCTGACCCAGACCAGAGCAAGCTCTTGGCGGGCGGCCAGAGTCTCGTCCCGATGATGAACTTCCGCTTGGCTCGTCCGGCGGTACTGATCGACATCAATCGGGCCGATGAGCTCAACGGCGTGGCGCGTGACGGCGGACGACTCCGGATCGGTGCGACGACGCGCCACCTCCAATTGCAGAATCTCGGTGGCGATGACGCACTCAGCTCGTTGCTGAGGCGAGCCGCTGTTCACATCGGCCACCTTCCGATCCGTACGGTCGGCACCTTCGGCGGGAGTCTCGCTCACTGCGACGCTGCTTCCGAGTGGTGCCTCGTCGCGCGACTGCTCGATGCCGAGATCTCGACTGCCAGCCGGGAACGAGGCGTCCGGACCATCGCTGCCGAGAACTTCTTCCAGTCCCTGTTCACCACCGCGATGCTGCCCGACGAGATGCTCACGGCCGTCGCCCTCCCGCTCTTGGACGATCAGCACCACGCTGGTTTTGTCGAGTTCGCGCGCCGGGCCGGGGACTTCGCGATAGTGAGTGCCGCGGTGCTTGTGCGGACCGTCGACGGGGTCATCCGCACAGCCCGGGTCTGTCTTGGGGGTGTAAGCAGCGTTCCCTTCCGATCAAGCGCTGCCGAGGCCGTCTTGCTGGGGCAGCCATGGTCGGAGGATGGATGTGCCGCCCGGGTCAGCGCTGCTGCCGCCGATGCCGCTGCGACCGAGGTCGCACCCACGGGCGACATGCACGGCTCGGAGGACTTCCGCCGCGATCTCGTGCGGGCACTGGTGCCCCGTGCGCTCGCGCAGGCCGCAGATTCAACTCGAAATCGGATGAGGAGCCGCTGACCATGGCTTGCGCGCAGACGACGCCTACCGTGGAGTCCACCAAAAGTCAGGCATCGCAGGCCTGGGTCGGCAGGACCATCCCCCGAGTCGAGGACCCGCCACTCCTGTGCGGGCAGGGCACCTTCGTTGCGGACATCGCGGCGGGCGACAACTGCCTGTACGCAGCCTTTATCCGGAGCAGCGTTGCCTCTGGGCGGTTGGTGTCGGTCACCGCGCCTCCGGGGGTGCACCTGGTTGTGGCGGCCGATCTGACGGCGAAGCCCATCCGGCCGCTGTTGCTCCGACCGGAGTACGTGCCGATCGACATGCCGATCCTGGCCGATGAGGTCGTCCGCTTCGTCGGTGAGCCCGTTGCCGCGGTCTTCGGCCGGACGCAGGCGGAAGCCGAGGACGCGGCGGAGCAGGTCCAGGTCGAGATCGACCGACTCCCTGCCGTCGTCTCCGTTGCTGATGCGTTGGCGGACGGAGCCCCGCTGGTCCATCCCGTTCATTTCCCGACAGATCCGAATGTTGCGATCGACGCACGTCGGGAGACTGACGGGTTCCACGCCGCGATGAAGGCAGCGGATCGCCGCATCAGCATCCAGGTGAGCTGCGGGCGGCAGAGCGCGATGCCGATGGAGGCTCGGGCATCTCACGTTTCGATCGACCGGTCGACCGGTCGCATCACGCTGACCACTACGGCGCAGATGCCGCACGTGATCCGCACCGGACTGTGCGACAGCTTGGGTATCCCGGAAGACCAGTTGCGAGTCGTCGTGCCGGATGTGGGAGGTGCGTTCGGCGCCAAACAACCCTTGGCTCGTGAGGACGTCGTGCTGATCCACGTCGCGCGGCAGCTCGGCCGGTCGGTGGCCTGGATCGAGACGCGCGAGGAGAACTTCCTGGCTGCCTGGCACAGCAGGGAGCAGGTGTACCAGCTGACCGGCGGATTCTCGACCGACGGAACGCTGCTGTGCCTCCAGTCCGAAATCACCTCCGACGTCGGTGCCTACTCGTGCTACCCCGTGACGTTTGGCGTCGAGGCGCTGATGGCGATGAACGAGCTGCCTGGCCCGTACGCCTGCCCCGAGTACTCCGGGCACTCTCGCGCCATCCTCACCAACAAGTGCCCTGTCGCTCCCTATCGCGGGGTGGCGCGGCCCGTGCTGACCATGGCGATGGAAAGACTCATGGAGGTTGCGGCGGCAGAGCTCGGTCTCGGGCGCGTCGAGATCCGACTGAAAAACGTGGTGAAGGAATATCCCCACCGGCAGGCGACCGGCTTCGTCATCGACCCTTCCTCCCATGTCGAGGCTCTCGAGCAGGCAGTCGCCGCTACCGACTTCGACGCCCATGCCCGACGGAAGGAGGAGGCTGCGAAGCACGGACGCTTGCTCGGCATCGGCATGTCGGTGTTCTCCGAATCTAGCGGATTCGGCACGTCGGCCTTCGCCGAACGAAAGATGGCCATTACACCGGGATACGAAAAGGTCCAGATGTCCTTCGATCCGTCGGGCAACGTCGTGCTGCGCATCGGCGCGTCACCCCACGGACAGGGCTTGCGCACCACGCTGTCGCAGATCGTGGCCGATGAACTCGGCGTCGACCCGAGCCGTGTGCGCGTCATCCACTCCGACACCGACGCCACGCCGTACGGCTGGGGCACGTTCGCCAGTCGGTCGCTGGTCATCGCCGGTGGTGCCTCGAAGCTCGCGGGAGCGAAGCTGCGGGAGCAGATCAAGGCGATCGCCGCCTCGATGCTGGAGTGCGACGCCAGGGACATACGGCTCCGGGACGGCAACGCGGAGGTCACTGGGACGTCCGTACGCGTCTCGATCGATGAGATCGCCCGCTTGGCCCACCACAACTCACAACTCCTGCCCGAAGGTCTGGACGTGGGCCTGGACGCGACGGCCACCTACGACCCCAAGGGCACATTCTCCAACTCCGTACATGTGGCCGAAGTGGAAGTCGATCCGGCTACCGGGCAGACGACGATTCTTCGATACTTGGTCATCGAAGACGCTGGCGTCATGGTCAACCCACAGATCGTCGAAGGGCAGATCCGCGGGGGGGTGGCACAGGGGATCGGCAATGCGCTCTACGAGGAGCTGCTGTACGACGAGCGCGGTGTGCTCACGACGACGTCGCTTCTCGATTTCCTCCCGCCGACGATGGCCGAGGTGCCGACCATCGAGATCCAGCATCTGGAAACCATCTCTGACTTCACCGTCACCGGCGCGAAGGGTGTCGGTGAGGGCGGAACCATGGGTGCGCCGGCGGCGATCTTGAACGCTATCAACGATGCGCTCGCCTCCACCGGTGGCGCGGTCACCCATGTGCCGGCGACCCCTCAGCGCGTCCGCGAGGCTATTCGACAGGCCCAGCGCGGGAAGGAGGAAAGCGCATGACCGAGAACAGGACGCGGACCGTGCGCCTCCAGGTCAACGGAGAGCGCCACGAGGTCAACCTCGAGCCGCGCAAGTCATTGGCTGACGCTTTGCGAGAGGACTGCGGCCTCACCGGCACGCACCTCGGGTGCGAGCACGGCGTCTGCGGGACGTGCACCGTGCTGGTCGACGGCAAGCCGGTGCGAGGCTGCCTGATCTTCGCGGTGCAGGCGGAGGGCCGCTCGGTGAGAACCGTCGAGGGACTGACGGGCGACAACAACAAGCTTCACCCCGTCCAGCAAGCCTTCACCGAGCATCACGGTCTGCAGTGTGGGTTCTGCACGCCCGGCTTTGTCGTACTGGCAGCGTCGTACCTCGAGGAGAACCCACGGCCGACGGAGGACGAGTTGCGCGAGGTGCTTTCCTCCAACCTGTGCCGGTGCACCGGGTACCAGAACATCCTGGATGCCGTGATGTCTGCGGCGAAGGTGATGGACGGCGACCAAGCCACCATCGCCACTCCGGCGAACGAGCCGTCGGGCACGTCGACCACTGGCTGAGCCAGGCCCACTCCAGCCGCTCCTTCGTTCGCCGCCGACCGTGGCGACGCACGCCTCCGTCGCAGTCCGCAACAGTCTCGTCGGCGAAGGTCGATGGGAGGTGGACGGGGATCGGTACGAGCTCGGCCCCGGCGACGCGATCGCCTTCGACTCACGCCTGCCGCACACCATCCTCAACGACGGGGATCAGGTGGCCCGTGCCGTGTGGTTGGTCGTCTCCGAGTAACAGACGTGCCGGAAATGCTACGGCGTTGTTGTCCACTGTGCCCCGCCACGCCAGTGCGGTCGCCAGCATGCGGTGGCTACCGGCTCTCGCCCGGTTGCCCCCCGCGGACGGCTTCACCGCCTACGCGTCTGTCAGGCGGTGCTCCTGGACCGCGAGCCAGCGGTCCAGCCAACAGAGCAGTACTTGCGCTTTCGCCTTGAGTGTGATTGAAATAGCTTCAGCAGCTACGGAAGAGGTGGTCGAACGTGAGTAACCAAGGCGAGCTCATCGTCATCTCTGCGGGCGTGTACGCCGACGAGCTGGACATCGTGTCGGGCAGTGGCTCGTTTCGCGAAATCGTCGGTCCTCGGTGCGGTGCTTCGGAGCGGAGCCTCTACGAAGTGGCATTGGCGCCTGGCGACCACGTGGAGTTCCTGACACATGCCGGGGACGCCGTCTACTACGTCGTGTCCGGAACTGCGACGGTCACCGACAATGCAGGGCGGTCCCGGGAGCTGGTCGCGGGCGCGATGGTGCACGTGGGTGCCGAGTCCACTTACCAACTGGCCAGCCTTGTAGGTACGCGTCTCATCGGCGGCCCGAGCCCGGTGGACCCGGGGCTGGGCAGCGGCGCCTCAGTGGGTCCGCGGGATGGTGACGGCGCGCGCATCGATGTCTACCACCAAGACGACCCGGGCCTTCTCGTCCCGTTCATCTCCCGAGATGCTCGGCTGGTCGTTTGGCTCGGCCGCGGGTACCGCACGGCGAACATGAACTACGTCGTCCTCGAGCCTGGAGAGCGGAACAAGGAGCACGTGCACCTCTACTCCGAGGACACCATCCACATTCTCGAGGGCCACGGCACCGCAGAGGACCTCACCCACGGCCGCAAGCTCCCGGTGGCGCCGGGCGACACGGTGCACATCCCTCCAGGGACCTGGCACGCAGTCGCCGCGGACCGGGGTGAGCGAGTGGTCAGCGTCGGGGGTCCGTGTCCCGCGGACCTCGACATGCTCCGCGCCCTCGGGATTGACGTCGAAGCCTTGCTCTCGGACGAGCATGCCGGGGAACCGCGCTGATGGTGTGTCTCGCCCTGGAGCAGGTGGCGGTCGAGGTCGGTCCCGTCGACCAGAATCGGGACCACCTCTGCGAGCGGGCCGAGAGTGCCCTGAAGGCCGGGTCGGACCTCGTCGTCTTCCCCGAGCTGGCCGTCAGCGGCTACACCACCGACCGGGAGCTCGTGGCGTCGGTCGCTGAGCCGCTGGACGGACCCACGGTCGACGCCTTCACTCGGCTGGCCCGGCGCTACGCGGTCTGGTGGCGTGCGGACTGGCCGATCATGACGGGGACGCCATCTTCAACACCGTCGTGGTGGTCGGCTCCGGAGGGCCGGTGCTGCACTGTCGCAACCTGCATCTGTTCGACGCCGAGAAGGAAGTGTTCACGCCGGATGATCTCGGCGTCCCGGTGGCGGTCACCGACTGGGGGCGCCTGGGCGTGTGCGTCTGCTACGACCTGCGCTTCGTCGAGGTACTCCGCCTCCTCACCCTGCAGGCTGCCGAGCTCGTGGTGGCGCCGGCGGCCTGGGTGGGCGGCTTCGACCGAAGCGTTCCATCAAGTGGACTGACGCGGCAGGCCGAGGCGGCCATCGTGCAAGCCAACCTCGACCAGGTCGCGGTGGCCGCCGTGTCGCAGGCTCCGCTTCCGGAGGGCCCACCTCTCCTCGGCGGCTCAGTACTCGTCGACGCCTATGGGGAGCTGCTGGCCGGCCCGCTGTCACGGACGGCCGCGGATCGGACGGACGGCACAGTCGACATCG
>JAOPWO010000341.1 GCA_025965635.1 Modestobacter sp.
CGTCGCGAGCCGTGAGGTCGAGGAGGTCCTGTACACGCACCCCGACGTCGCCGAGGTGGCGGTCTTCGGCGTCCCGCACCCGGTCTGGATCGAGGCTGTGACGGCGGTCGTCGTCGCCAAGGAGGGCTCGGGCCTGACGGAGCAGGCGCTGACCGAGCACGCCCGCGCCCACCTCGCCGGGTACAAGCGCCCCAAGCACGTGCGCCTGGTGGGGTCCCTGCCGAAGAACCCCAGCGGCAAGATCCTCAAGCGCGACCTCCGCGAGCGGCACGCCGACCTCGCCCACTGACCCCGCGCAGTCCAGGGCGCTCCGGCGACGCGACCGGCCGACGCACCCTCACCCGGTCGGGGTGTCGCCCGGTTCCCGGGACCAGCACTCCTGGTCGGGCGCGCCCAGATCAGGTACGGTCCTACGCTTCTGGTGACTGTCCGTCACCAGGGATTGGTCAGCAGCGCAGAGCCGATACGGGGACGCCGTGATTACGCCCATCGACCAACCGGCCGCAGCTCACAGGCAACTACGGACCGTTGCAGAGCGGCACGCATGACCGCCCCTGACGGCGACCCTGGCGGCGGCACCTCGCACGGTGGCACCCCGGTCGGCCGGAAGACGACCCGGCGCGTGGTGGGGGTCGTGGCCGCGTTGGCGACGGTTGCCGCGGCCGGGGCGGGCGTGGCCGCGCTGGCGGCCTCCCGGGAGCCGGTGCCGCCGCCGTTCACCGACATGGTGGTCGCGGTGGACACCGAGCAGCCGATCGGTGAGTTCGACGGGACCGGCGACCTCGGTGCCGGCGTCGACGGTCTGGAGTCCGGTGAGATCGACACGGTGTGGACGCCGGGGAACATCGAGGACATGAAGTCCGCGGGCTTCGGCCCGCTCAGCTTCCGGCTGCGCACCGAGCTCGGCGTCAAGGCCTGGCACTGGAACCCCGAGGGCACCTGGAGCGACCCGGCGAACCAGCAGGGGTACTGGGTCTCCAACGACACGTCCACGAAGGACGCCGGGGTCAGTTACGGCTACGACCTCCCGCGCCGCGGGAACACCATCGACCAGGCGAAGAACAACGGCTTCTCCCGGCTCACCGACGGCGACGACGAGACCTTCTGGAAGTCCAACCCCTACCTCGACCCGCACTTCACCGGGGAGAGCGACACCACCGACCCGCAGTGGATGATGTTCGCCTACCCGGGGGGACCGGTCCCGGTGGACACCCTGCGGGTGTCCTGGGGGGAGCCGTACGCGACAGGCCTGGCGGTGCAGTACTGGGTCGGCGTGGGCGGGGCCATCTTCCCCACGGCCCCGGATGGGCGGTGGGTCGACTTCCCCACGTCGTCGTTCGAGGGCACCGGGGGTGAGGAGACCTTCGTCCTGGGCCAGGACCCGGTCGACGTGCAGTACGTACGGGTCCAGCTGACCGGCGGCTCCGGCACGGGTCCGGCGGGGTCCACCGACATCCGGGATTCGCTGGGCTTCGCCGTCCGCGAGGTGTCGCTGGGGACCACCACCGGCGGCGTCTTCGAGGACCAGGTCGTGCACGAGCCGACCAGGGACCAGACGATCATGTACACGTCCTCCACCGACCCGTGGCACCGCGCGGGCGACATCGACGGCAACTACGAGCACGCCAGCCTCGACCGCGTGTTCGAGAGCGGGCTGACGTCGGGCAAGCCGCTGATGGGCGCCGTCCCGGTGCTCTACGGCGTCCCCGAGGACGCGGCCGCGCTGCTGCGCTACGTCCGCAGCCGGGACTTCTCGATGGACCGGATCGAGATGGGCGAGGAGCCGGACGGGCAGCTGACCCAGCCCGAGCACTACGCCGAGCTCTACGAGCAGGTGGCCGTGGCCCTGAAGGACGTCGACCCGGAGATCCAGCTCGGCGGCCCCGGGTACCAGACCACGCTGCCGGACTGGATCCACTGGCCGGACGAGAACGGCGTCAAGTCGTGGACCGGGCGCTTCGTCTCCCACCTGCAGGAGCGCGACCACATGGACCACTTCGACTTCTTCTCCTTCGAGTGGTACCCCTTCGACGACGTCTGCGCCGACCCGGCGAAGCCGATCCAGGACAACCCCCAGCTGCTCGCGGACATCATGGAGCGGCAGGAGGAGGCAGGTCTGCCGCCGGACCTGCCGAAGGTCATCACCGAGCTCGGCTACTCGGCCTTCGCAGGTCAGGTCGAGGTCGAGCTGCCGGGGGCGATCCTCAACGCCGAGACGACCGCCAAGTTCCTGGAGCAGGGTGGCGACACCGTCTACTTCTACGGTCTCGAACCGAACTGGGTGTTCCAGGAGGACGAGGGGAAGCCCTGCGACAGCTGGGGCAACCTGATGCTCCTGCAGTTCTTCAACGACTTCGAGACCCGTCCTGTCGCGGCCTACCACGGCGCGCGGCTGGTCAACACCGTGTGGGTCGAGCCGGGCGACGGCCGGCACGAGGTGCTCGCAGCCGAGGCCACTGCCTTCGGCGAGGCAGACCCGGCGGTGACGTCCTACGCGCTGCGGCGTCCGGACGGTCGGCTGTCGGTGCTGATCTTCAACAAGGACCCCCAGCAGACCACGTCCGTACGGCTGGAGGCGGGGCCGGCGGCCGAGCGCCAGGTGGCCACGGACCTCGAGGTCGCCCAGTACTCCCAGCGCCAGTACCAGTGGGACCCGGCCCCCGGGCCGGACTCCCGCGGCCGGCCGGTCCGTAACGACCCTCCGGCGGAGACCACCGTCGAGTCGGAGGCCGGCGCGGTCGTCGAGCTGCCGCCGTACTCGATCACCGTGGTCACCATGGAGGAGGACTAGCCGCTGACCGGAGAGCAGTCGGAGGATGCGCCGGCGGAGCGGGTCACCGCCCATGGAAGGCGCGGAGTGCCTCGAGGGTCTCCCCGGGCAGCTCCTCGGGCAGGAAGTGGCCGCAGTCGAGTTCGGCACCGGTCACGTCGTCCGCCCACTCCCGCCAGATCGCCGGCGTGTCGTACCAGGCGGCGAGCGCTCCGCGGCCGCCCCACAGCACCTGCAGCGGTGCGGCGATCCGCCGTCCCGCGGCGCGGTCCGCCTCGTCCAGCTGCCGGTCACACGTCGCGCCGGCGCGGTAGTCGTCGCACATGGCGTGCACGACCGCGGGGTCCCGGACCGCCCGGGTGTAGTCGGCGACTGCCGCGGGCCGGAAGCCGCGGATGGCACGGCCGAACCCGGCGCCGAAGAAGAAGCGCTCCGGATCGGAGCCGATCAGCGCCTCCGGCATCGGCGCCGGCTGGGCGAGGAACGCCCAGTGCCAGTAGCCCAGCGCGAAGCGGGCGTCGGCCCGATCCCAGACCTCGGCGGTGGGGACGACGTCCAGCACCGTGATCCGGCGGACGGCGTCCGGGGCGTCCAGTGCCATCCGGTAGGCCACCCGGCCGCCGCGGTCGTGGCCGGCGACGTCGAAGAGGTCGAACCCCAGCTGCCGCATCAGCCCGACTCCGTCGGCGGCCATCGCCCGCTTGCCCTGCGTCTCGGAGCCGGCCGAGGCCGACGGGCGGGTGCTGCCGCCGTACCCGCGCAGGTCGGGTGCGACGACGGTGAAGTGCTCAGCGAGGCCGGCGGCGACGGCCCCCCACATGGCATGCGTCTGCGGATAGCCGTGCAACAGGAGCAGCGGCGGGCCGGACCCGCCGACCCGCACCCGCAGTGACACCTCCCCCACGGTCCGCCGCGAGAGCTCGAAGCCGGCGAACGCCGGATCGTGCGCCGGATCGTGGTCGGGTGCCATGGACGTCCCCGTCTCGAGGACCTGCGGGTCGCGCCGGTCGACGGCCCTCCGCATCAGCGTCCGGGTGAGCATCACGCCGTCCAGGTCCACGGTCTCGACCTCGACTCGCCGGTAGCCGAGCGCCTCGAACACGGGGACCGCCCGCTGGGAGGCGTGGGTGACCAGCTCGGCCAGGCCGGCGGCGGCCGCCGCCCGCT
>JAOPWO010000356.1 GCA_025965635.1 Modestobacter sp.
AGCAGAGGTCCTCGCAGACCGCCTTGCCGGCGACCGTCGCGCCGGCCGCCAGCAGCCGGGTGACGACGGTGGCGTCCCGGCTGGGTACGAAGCCCTCGAGGGTGGCCGAGCCGTTCATCATCGGGACCCCGGCGACCTCGACGTTGTCCTTGACCGCGACGCGGTAGCCGCTCAGCGGGCCCTCGGCCGCGCCCTGGATGTCGGTCGTCACGTACCAGGCGCCCAGGGGGTTGTCGGCGTCGGCCGGACGGGTGCTCGGCCGGTCCGTCGGTGCCTGCGGAGCGGTCTGGGCGTACAACTCCTCGACCGCGTCGTAGGAGGTGAGGAATGCGGCGACCAGCGGGGTGTAGGCCTCGAGAGCGGCGTCGGAGGGAGACATGCCGAAGCCGCGTGCGAGGGCAGCGACCTGGTCCTTGTCGGGCGGGACTACGGCCATGAGGGCTCCTTGTCGCCAGGGTGGTGCGGGGTGCAACGATCCGGGCCCGCCGCGTGTCATGTCGCGGCGATAGCGGAAAACTACAAGCGGCAGGGGCTGAAGTAAACGATCACTCCTGTCCCGCACCCCGACTCCCGCGTCACCCCCGGCGCCAGTGGCGCGGGGCGCCCCTGCCGATGGCCGTGCCTGTCGGCGGTCGCGGTCAGTCGCGGCGGCGCCTCGGCCGGCGCTCGGCCCGCCGGCGGCCGAGCATCCGGGTACGGGCCCGTGCCGGGAGGTCGACGGCGACCGGCGCCTCCCATCCCCGCCACACCGAGATCACCCGCAGGCCGGCGACCAGCACGATGACCAGCCCGGCGACCGGCAGCAGCGGCAGCTCGAGCGGACCGGCCAGCACGGTGAGCGCGCTGGCGCCGATCAGCGCCGCGACGGCGTTGTACGGCCCGGGCTGCACGATGTCGGCGCGCTGGGCGAGCAGCATGTCGCGGATCACCGCGCCGCCGACCGCGGTCACCGTGCCGATGAACACCACCGAGGCGCTGGGCAGGCCGGCCGACTGCGCCTTCTGCGCCCCGATCACGGTGAAGAACCCCAGGGTGACGGCGTCCAGCCCGACGAGCAGGCCGGTGAGCCGGGACAGCCAGCCGGAGAAGTAGAAGGTGACCATCGCGGTGATCGCCACGGTGGGCAGGTAGGCCCCGTTGGTCATCGCCACCGGCGGGCCCTGGGCGAGCAGGACGTCGCGGATGAGGCCGCCGCCCAGCCCACCGCTCACCGCGAGCAGCAGCACCCCGGAGACGGCGAAGCCCTCCCGGGCGGCCAGCAGCCCGCCGGTGAGCGCGCCGACCACGATCGCGGCGAGGTCGACCGCCGCCGGGATCGGCAGGGTCTCCGCCGCTGCCGCCACGAGTTCCACGACCGCACATCCTCCCGCCCGCGCCCCTCCCGACCGCAAGTGCTCGGTGGGCAGGGGCAGCTCCGGTGGTGTCCTCGGGCTCTGGTGGTGCGCCGACCACGGGTGGAGCATGGCCGCGCCGACACGCTCCCCAGGAGGCTGGCATGGACGTCATCAGGCCCGGCGACGCGAGGTACGACGAGGCCCGCGCGGTCTTCAACGCCGGCATCGACCGGCGCCCGGCCGTCATCGCCCGGTGTGCGACGCCCGGCGACGTGGCCGAGGCGCTGCGGACGGCCAGGGACGGCGGCTGGGAGGTCGCCGTCCGGGCCGGCGGTCACTCGGTGGCCGGGTTCAGCGTCAACGACGGCGGGCTGGTCATCGACGTCCGGCCGATGAAGGACGTCCGGGTGGACGCCGCGCACGCAACGGTCACCGTCGGCGCCGGGGTGACCTGGGGTGAGTTCGACCGCGCGACGCAGGCGCACGGGCTGGCCACGACCGGCGGGCGGGCGTCGACGACCGGCGTCGCCGGGCTCACGCTCGGCGGCGGTTCGGGGTGGCTGGAGCGCAGCTACGGGCTGACCTGCGACAGCCTGCGGTCGGTGGACCTGGTGACGGCGGACGGCGAGCGGGTGACCGCCAGCGCCACGGAGGAGCCGGAGCTGTTCTGGGCGCTGCACGGTGGTGGTGGCAACTTCGGCGTCGCGACCTCGTTCACCTTCGACCTGCACCCGCTCGGCCCGGAGGTGCTGGCCGGGCTGCTGCTGTGGCCGGGCAGCGCCGGGCGGGACGTGGCGCTCGCCTACCGCGACATCGCCGAGGCAGCCCCGGACGCCCTGGGCAGCGCGCTGGTGTTCCACACCGCTCCACCGGAGCCGTTCGTGCCCGACCACATGCAGGGGGCGACGGTGGCCACCGTCGCCCTGCTGTGGGCGGGTGACGTGGACGACGGCGTGGAGGCGGTCCGGTCGCTGCGGGAGCTGCGGCCCGAGGTGGACCTGGTGGCGCCGATGGCCTACGCCGACTTCCAGTGCATGATCGACGACCCGCCCGGCTTCCACCAGTACTGGAGCGGCGACCACCACGACGCCATGCCGGACGACGCGGTCGACGTCTTCGTCAAGTACGGCTCCCACCGGCCGTCCCCGCTGACCCAGCAGCTGATGGTGCCGTGGGGCGGTGCCGTGGCCCGGGTGCCCGCCGACGCCACTCCGCTGGCGCACCGGGAGGCGCCGTGGATCACCCACCCCTTCGCCACCTGGGAGCGGCCGGGGGACAGCGGGGTGAACACCAGCTGGGCACGCCACTTCCGGCGGGACATCGCGCGGTACGCCAACGGCGGGGTGTACCTGAACTTCATCGGGGGCGAGGGCCAGGACCGGATCCGCGCCGGGTACGGCCCGGACAACTACGCCCGGCTGGCGACGCTCAAGCGCCGGATCGACCCCGAGAACGTCTTCCGGGGCAACCAGAACATCGAGCCGGCCCCCTCCTCCGCCTGACCGGTCCTCCTCCTACTGGGCGGGGGTCATCTCCAGAGCGGTCGCGGTGTCGTCCGCCTGGGGCTGCGCGCCGGCGGCCCGCAGCTCGGCGTCGTGGGCGGCCATCGCCTGCTGGCGGACGGGTTCCTCCTCCAGGATCGCGCAGGCCAGCCAGCCGTCCGGGATGGCGAAGGCGTCGACCAGCGTGCGCATGTGCGGGCGCAGCTGCACCAGCAGGTCGTTGACCGCACTGGTCACCGCCTTCGCGCGGGCGGGGGTCAGCCGGCCGTGCTGGAGGAACCAGCCCTTGTCCGCCTCGATGCCCGACAGCGCGAACAGGTCGCACACGGTCTCCAGCAGCGCCCGCGCCCCGGGGTCGGCGGCCCGCTCGATGCCGGCGACGAACGCCTCGAGCACCACCCGGTCGATGTGTGCCCGGGCAGCGGTCAGCGCGTGGTCCTGCACGTCGTTGAAGACGTCGAAGGGCGTGATGTCCTTGCGGCCGGCATTGCGGCGCAGCCGCTTGATCACCCCCTGCAGCAGGTGCTTCTCGCGGTCCTCGAAGGCGGCCAGCTGCCAGCCGCGGTCGGTGAGGGCGACGTCGTCGTCCCGGCCGGGGACGGCGTCCACCAGCCGCTGGATCAGCCCGCGGGCGGCGGTGCGCTCCAGCACCGTCTCCCGCACCTGCTCGGCGACGAAGGCGACCTTGCCCCAGCCGTCCAGCGAGCCGAAGTGGTCCCGGTAGCCGGTCAGCAGCCCCTTCGCGACCAGCTGCAGCAGCACGGTGTTGTCGCCCTCGAAGGTGGTGAACACGTCGGTGTCGGCCTTGAGCACCGGCAGCCGGTTCTCCGCTAGGTAGCCGGCCCCGCCGCAGGCCTCGCGGCACAGCTGGATGGTCCGGGTGGCGTGCCAGGTGTTGGCCGCCTTCAGCCCCGCGGCGCGCGACTCCAGCTCGCGCTGCGCCACCTCGTCAATGTCCTGCGCCGGGCCCGCCCCGGCCTGGACGTCGTGCATCGTGGAGGTGTGCTCCTCCTGCGCGAAGTGCAGCGCGTAGGTCGTCGCCAGCGCCGGGAGCAGCTTGCGCTGGTGCTCCAGTTAGTCGTTGACCACGATCTCCCGCGGCTCGCCGGGGGCTGCGAACTGGCGTCGGGTGTCGCCGTACCGGACGGCGATCTCCAGCGCCAGCTTGGTCGCCGAGCCGGCCGACCCGCCGACGCTGACCCGCCCCCGGACCAGCGTGCCGAGCATGGTGAAGAACCGCCGGGTCTCGTTCT
>JAOPWO010000380.1 GCA_025965635.1 Modestobacter sp.
GCTCGGGCGCCGGCAGCCTGGTCACCTACCTGCTGGGCATCTCCGACGTCGACCCGCTCCGGTACGGGCTGCTGATGGAGCGATTCCTCTCACCGCTGCGCCACCAGCTGCCCGACATCGACATCGACGTGGAGTCCGCCCGCCGGATGGAGGTCTACGACGCTGTTCTCGGCCGCTTCGGCGCGGACCGGGTCAGCTGCATCTCGATGATGGACACCTACCGGGTCCGGCACGCCATCCGCGACGTCGGCGCGGCGCTGGGGCTGCCCCCGGCCGAGATCGACGCCGTCGCCAAGGCTTTTCCGCACATCCGGGCCAACCAGGTGCACGCCGCGCTCAAGGACCTCCCCGAGCTGCGCGCCAGCCGGCTGGGCTCCAAGCGCAGCGGCGGCTCGGGCGATCTGGACCTGCTCTTCGACCTCGTCTCCCGGCTCGACGGGCTTCCCCGGCACATCGCGCTGCACCCGTGCGGGGTGCTGCTGTCCGACGCCACGCTGCTCGACCGCACCCCGGTGGAGAACAGCTACCTGGGCTATCCGATGAGTCAGTTCGACAAGGACGACGTCGAGGAGCTGGGGCTGCTCAAGCTCGACCTGCTCGGGATCCGGATGCAGTCGGCGATCGCGCACGCCCTCGACGAGGTGGCCCGGGTCGACGGCGAGACCGTCGACATCGACGCCGTGCCGCGCGACGACCCGACGACGTTCGAGCTGATCCGCAGCACCCGCACGCTCGGCATGTTCCAGATCGAGTCACCGGGGCAGCGGGAGCTGGTCGGCAAGTTCGGCCCGCAGACGTTCGAGGACATCATCATCGACATCTCGCTGTTCCGGCCGGGGCCGGTGAAGAGCGACATGGTCACCCCGTTCCTCATGGCCCGGAACGGCTGGCGGGACGCCGTCTATCCGCACCCCGACCTCGAGTTCGCCCTCGCGGAGACGGCGGGCGTGGTGGTCTTCCACGAGCAGGTGCTGCAGGTCGTGGCCCGGATGACCGGCTGCACCCTCGCCGAGGCAGACGAGGTGCGCCGGGCGCTGGGGGAGAAGGACGCCCATCCGGAGGTGCGGGCGTGGTTCGTGCCCCGAGTCCTGGACGCCGGCTATCCGGTGGAGGTCGCCGAGCAGGTCTGGACGGTGCTCGCCGCCTTCGGGTCGTTCGGCTTCTGCAAGGCGCACGCGGCGGCCTTCGCGCTGCCCACCTACCAGTCGGCCTGGCTGAAGGCGCACCATCCGGCCGCCTTCCTCGCCGGGGTGCTCACCCACGACCCCGGCATGTACCCGAAGCGGCTGATCCTCGACGACGCCCGCAACTTCGGCATCCGGGTGCTCGGTCTGGACGTCAACGCCTCCCTCGGCACCTATCGGATCGAGCCGCTCGGATCCGCCGAGGCCGGTGCTGCGAGCGGGTCCGAGGGTGAGGTGGAAGGCGAGGGTTCGGCCTGGCGGCGGCCGGAGTGGATGCCGGCGTCGATGCGCGACCCGTCCCGGCACGGCATCCGGCTCGCGCTGGCCGACGTGAAAGGCATCTCCGAGGACGAGGTCGCCCGGATCGTCGCCGGCCAGCCCTACCGGTCGCTCACCGACTTCTGGTCGCGCGCGTCGGTGTCCCGGCCGGTGGTCGAGCGGCTGGTGCTCGCCGGGGGATTCGACTCCCTCTACGGCTTCGGTGTGCGCGACCGCGAGGCCGGCCGGCCGACCCGCCGGCGCAAGCAGGTCACCCGCCGGGACCTGCTGCTGCAGATCAACGAGCTCGACCGGTGGAGCCGCAGCGGGGCGCGGGCCACCTCCGCGGGGCAGCTGAGCCTGGACCTCCTGGGACTCGAGCCGGAGGAGGAGGCCGGCCAGGACGAGGGCGCCGGTCCGGAGTGGGCGGAGGGCAGCGGGCTGCCCGAGTTCACCGACGCCGAGCTGGTCCGTGCCGAGTTGGAGGTGCTCGGACTGGACGCCAGCCGGCACGTCGTCGACTTCTACCGGCAATTCCTCGGCGCCGTCGGCGCGGTCCCGGCGGGGGAGATGCTCAGCTGCCGCAGCGGTGCGGAGGTCCTGGTGGCGGGGGTGAAGGTGGCGACCCAGACCCCGCCGATCCGGTCGGGCCGCCGGGTGGTGTTCGTGACCCTCGACGACGGCACCGGCTGCACGGACTCCACGTTCTTCGAGGACGCCCAGGGACCCTATGCCGCGACGGTGTTCCACTCCTGGTTGCTGGTGATCCGGGGGGTAGTGCGCCGGACCGGCCCGCGCGGGGTCTCGCTGCGGGCCACCGGGGCCTGGGAGCTGCCGGCGCTGCACGAGGCGTGGGAGGCCGACGGGCTGGACGGAGTCCGGGAGCTGATGGCCACGCCGGGTGAGTTCACCGACCGGGCGATCGCCGGGGCGGCTGCCTCGCACGGGGCCCGGCCGGTCATGGTCCGGCCGGTGCTGGTCCATCCCACCGGGTTCCGCATGTCGCCCTACGCCGACATCAAGCCGGCGGGGGAGGACGCCAAGGCTGCCGCCCGGCGCGCGGCCGCGGCACCGCCCCGCAAGCTCTGGCACTCCAGCCCGGGCAGCTCCGGTCACTGACGACCGGGGTCGCTCTCCAGCGGCCCGACGGGGAGGACCCTGGAAAGCTTCAAGGGTGGCTGCACTGCTCCGATCCCTGACCTGGACGTCCGTTGCTCCCGTGGTCGCCCTCGTGGTGCTGGGAGTCTCCTGGGGTTCTGAACCCGGGCCGGTGCTCTCCGTGGTGATCGCTGCGGCCCTGGCGGCGGCGGTCCTGGCCGCCGTCCATCACGCCGAGGTGGTGGCGCACCGGGTCGGTGAGCCGTACGGGTCGCTCCTGCTCGCGATCGCGGTCACCGTGATCGAAGTCGGTCTGATCGTGACGCTCATGGTGGCCGGCGGTCCGGACACGGCCACCCTGGCCCGGGACACCGTGTTCGCCGCAGTCATGATCACGTGCAACGGCATCCTCGGGCTGTCCCTGTTGCTGGGCGCGATGCGCTCAGGCTTCACCGTCTTCAACGCTGAAGGCACGGGCGCTGCCTTGGCGACAGTGGCCACCCTCGCCACCCTCGCCCTGGTCCTGCCCACCTTCACGACCGCTCGCCCGGGACCGGAGTTCTCTCCCGCACAGCTGACGTTCGCCGCCGCCGCCTCGCTGGCTGTCTACGGCATGTTCGTGCTCACCCAGACGGTCCGGCACCGGGACTTCTTCATGCCGGTCGCCCCCGACGGCACCCTGCTTCCTCCCGACGAGCACGCCCGCCCACCCTCCGCCCGGACCGCGCTGACGAGCCTGGCCTTCCTCCTCGTCGCGCTGGTCGCCGTGGTGGGCCTGGCGAAGGTGGAATCACCGGTCATCGAGGACGTGGTCAGATCCTTCGGCTTCCCGCAGTCCTTCGTCGGCGTGGTCATCGCGCTGCTCGTCCTGCTTCCGGAGACCCTGGCCGCCGCCGGTGCAGCCCGGCGAGGACGGACCCAGAACAGCCTCAACCTGGCCCTGGGTTCCGCCATGGCCAGCATCGGCCTGACCATCCCCGTCATCGCCGTCGCCACCCTCTGGCTCGAGGGCCCCCTGCTCCTGGGCCTGGGGTCCACGCAGCTGGTGCTGCTCGGCCTCACCGTCGTGGTCGGGGTCCTGACCGTCGTTCCGGGCCGGGCGACCCGACTGCAGGGCGGGGTCCACCTCGTCCTGTTCGCCGCCTTCCTCTTCCTCGCCGCAAGCCCCTGAGTGCGTCCATCGCGCTGCTACCGGACCCCGCTGTGACCCAGCGGCCCGCACGGTCCGTACCCGCGCCCGCCCGAACGGTCCCGGTCGTGGCTCTTCCGCCGGTCGGCGGTTCCGGCCAGAACACGCTCGTCGCCGGGCTGGACGCCGCCTTCGACTCGGCTGCGCCCGCGCGGGGGCTCCCGGCATCCGCGTCCTGGGCCTGGTCGACGACGAGCACCGGGTCCGCGGCGCCGGCGGAGCTGGTCTGGCCGTCCGGGTCGGAGTGGACGGCCGTTCCCGGATGACCGGCTCACGCCTTCCACCGACTCACGCCTTCTACCGACTCACGCCTTCCACCGACTCATGCCTTCTACCGATGAGTTCCGCCGCGGAGCAGGGTCACCCCTACGTCCGGCAGATCCGCCGGGACGCCCGGGAGAGGACCATGACGATGCCCAAGCAGATCCCTTGTCTCTGGTTCGACGGCACGGCCGAACAGGCCGCCGAGCACTACACGTCG
>JAOPWO010000058.1 GCA_025965635.1 Modestobacter sp.
GCCCGCAGCAGCACCAGGATCTCCCGGCGCTGCGGCTCGGCGATCGCGTTGAAGACGTCCGACGTCGTCGCTGCTCGTGCCATGGTGACATCGTATTCCGATACGGGCATACGTCAAGCCGGGCTGCGGCAGGTCTGGTGAGGTGGCGCGTCACAGCCCTGCGGAAGCGGGCGTGGTGAGGGGAACCAGCGGCCGTCCCCCGACGGACCCGTCAAGCCCGGCGTCGCGCCGGCCCTGCCCTCACCGGCATGCGAGCCGTGCAGATCACCCGCTCCGGCGGCCCCGAGGTCATGGACGTCGTGGACATCCCCGACCCCGCCCCGGCCGACGGCGAGGTGCTCTACGAGGTGAGCTCCGCAGGAGTCGACCGTGCCGACACCCACCACCAGTGGCTGGCTCAGTCACAGCACTCCTCGCGGAGTGCGCCGTGCTCCATCGCCGCGCGCTGGACGGCGACAGCCGCCGCTGACCGATCGATGAACGGTGTCTCCCTGTCCACCGTGATCGCGCAGTTCCTCGGCTGGCCCGCGACGACACGGACGGGCATGCCCTTCCTGGGGGACGAGGCGGCCGAGCCCCCGGCGTTGCTCGCCGAGCAGCCACGGCACGGTCAGCAGGATCCCTCGTCGGGCGGTGCGCGTGCGGGGCGCAGCTCAGGCGGGCACTGCGGCGTCGGCCATCGATGGTTCGGGTCTGCCTCAGATCCACCCGTGCCGACGTGCGACGTCCACCGCCACGTGCCGGTTCGGGGCGCCGAGCTTCGCGGCGGCCGCCGAGAGGTGGTTGCGGACGGTGCCCGGTGAGAGGTGTGCCCGGACGGCGATCTCCTCGACCGGGGCGCCGCCCGCCGCGAGCTCCAGCACGTCGGCCTCCCGGGAGGTCAGCGGGCTGTCGCCGGCGCTGATGGCCTCGGCGGCCAACTCCGGGTCGACGTAGCGGCCGCCCCGGTGGACCGTGCGGACGACGTCGGACAGGACCCCCGCATTGACCGTCTTGGGCAGGAAGCCGCGCACACCGGCTTCCAGCGCACGCTTGAGGTGACCGGCACGTCCATGCCCGGTGACGATCACCGCGCTGCAGGTGGGCACCACCGAGCACATCTCGGCGGCCACCGAGATGCCGTCGCGGTCGGGCATCTGCAGGTCCAGGATGGCGACGTCCGGGGTGTGCGCCCGGGCCATAGCGAGCGCCTCCGCGCCGGAGGCGGCCTGGGCGACCACCTCGATGTCCGCCTCCAGTGCGAGGAGGGCAGCGAGGGCCGAGCGGATGAGGTTCTCGTCGTCGGCCAACAGGATCCGGATCCTGGTAGGAGCCGGCTCGGTCATCGGGCGCGCCCGGGCAGGGACGCGGTGAGGACGAAGCCCGCCCCGTCCCGGCGCGTCTCGAGCGAGCCGCCGGCGGCGGCCAGCCGCTCGGCCAGACCGGTCAGCCCGCTCCCGGACCGGCCGTCGCTCGTGCCCACCTCGTCGAGCACGCCGTCGTTCACCACCTCGAGCTCCGCCTTCCCGCCGGCCGCGTGCAGTGTGATCCTGCATGACGTCGCGTGGCTGTGCCGCAGGACGTTCGTGACGGCCTCGCGCGTGACCCAGCCGAAGGCCGTCTGCGCCTCGGGGGGAAGCGTCGCGCCGGCGTCCTCCCCGTGCACCGTGCACGCGACCCCGGCGGCGCGTAGCACCGATCGGGCACCGGCCAGTTCGCCGGTGAGGTCGGTGCTGCGATGCCCACGGACGACCTCGCGGACCTCGCGGAGTGAGTCCTCCGCGAGGCGGCGGACATCGGCCACCTCGTCGGCCGCCTCCGGACGGCCCCGGCGGACGAGCTCCCCGGCCAGCTGGCTCTTCACCGCGATCGCCGAGAGGTTGCGGCCCATCACGTCGTGCAGATCTCGGGAGAACCGCAGCCGCTCCTCGGCCACGGCCAACTGGGACTGCACCCCGCGGGTGTGCTCCATCTCGCGGACGAGGTCCAGCACCCACACCGAGAAGCGGAAGGACACGGCGAATCCGATGACCAGGGTCCCGAACGTCAGCGCCAGCACGAGGGCGGCGGACGGCGGCTGACCTGCCGCGAGTTCGGCGATCCCGACGAGCACCCCGACACCAGCGCCGACCAGGGCCAGCGGGCGGGTCTGCCACGTCGTGGAGCAGGCGACCAGCAGCATGCCCAGCGGCAGCGTGACGCTCCACGCGACGACGTCCTGGCTGCCGCCCCGCAACGCCAGCACGCCGACGGTCGCGGTGGCGAGCGCCGCGCCCCAGCCGAGGGCAAGGAGTCGGCCCGGCATCGGTCGCTCCCGGGGCTCGCCTCCCATACCGCTCCGCACCAGCAGCACGCCCACCACGGCCACGGCCACCGTCCCCAGGAAGTACGACCCGAGCAGCACCGGTGAGCCCGTCGTCGCCGCCCACCCCAGACCGAGCATGGTCAGGAGCGGGGTCAGGCCGATGAAGGAGTGGAGCGACCACCTCGTGTAGAGGTCGAGGCGCTGAGGGCCCGAGCGGCTCCGCCACCAGCGCGCGACGGTCGGCACGGCGCCCATGCTGCCGTACCGACCGCCGGCGGCAGGGTTGCCGGTCACCGGACGTGGCGACCGGCCGGTCACCGGCGAGGTGCCCAGCGGAAGACCCGCCGGGCGAGGAGTGCGCCTCCTCCCAGCCAGCCGGCGAGCACGACCAGTGCCAGCGGCGATGCCGCCCAGGCGCCCGCCGTGTCGACCGCCTGCCCGTCCCAGGTCTCCCCGACCAGGCCGAGCCGGCTGAGTTCGACCACGGGAGTCAGCGGGAGGAGACGGGCGACCTGGGCGAGCTGCTCGGGGAAGTCGGACAACGGGACCAGCAGTCCGGAGAGCATCATCGCCGTGAGGACCAGGGGCATGGTGGTGAACTGTGCGGCCTCCACCGTGCGCGTGAAGGACGTGCTGACCGCGGCCAGCACCACCATCACCGCGCCGCCCCCGAGCAGGGCGACGAGCGGCAGGACGACGTCCACGGGGGCCGGCCACTCCCCCAGCACGCCCACGCCGACGGCGACGAGAGCGACCTGGACGGCGGTCACCAGCAGGGTGGGCACGGCCGTGCCGAGCAGCACCTCTGCGTCGGTGAGCTCACCGGTCCGCATCCGCTGGAGCACCAGCTCCTCGCGCCGGGCGACGAACGTGGTGACCAGGTTGTAGAACGTCACGAAGGTCAACGTCACGCCGATGGCGGTGGCGACAACGCCCGGCCCGTGGACCGTCCCACCGTTGGACGCGGTGAGGGCCCCGACGGCCGCCACCATCGCCAGGGGCAGGAGCACGGAGTTCAGGACGGCGGTGCGGTTGCGCAGGAGCAGCCTGGTCTCGGCGGCGGCGAGAGCGAGCACGCGGCGACGCGCGCTGCCTCGTGAGCCGAGCTCGGGCGGGGATCCGTGCTCGATGGTCGAGCGGGTCGGGGTCATGGCAGGTTCCTCACGGGTCGCTCAGGCGGCGGTGGGCACTGCACCGTCGGCGACGGCGAGGAAGGCTTGTTCGAGCGAGGCGGCTCGGGCCTGCAGGCCGGAGAGCTCGAGACCGTGCTCGCTCGCCCAGGCCAGCACCTCCGTGAGCGCGGGCTGGAGGGCGAAGGTGCTCAGCTGGACCTGTGGCGCCGGCTGCGTGACCTGCACGCCGGGGAGCCGCGGGAGCGGCGGGGCGCCGACCGGCAGGGTGAAGCGGATGGTTGCCGGCTGCGAGGCCGAGATCTCCCGCGGCGTGCCGGAGAGCACGACGAGCCCGGCCTGCATGATCGCGATCCGGTCGGCGAGTTCCTCGGCCTCCTCCAGATGGTGCGTGGTGAGGACGACGGCGGCTCCGGCGCCGACGAGTTCCCGGACGATCCCCCAGACAGCACGTCGGCTCTCGGGGTCCAGTCCCGTGGTCGGCTCGTCGAGGACCACCACGCGGGGACGGCCCAGCAACGCCAGCGCCAGGTCGAGCCGACGCCGCTCGCCTCCGGAGAGGGAGCGCACCCGGACGTCGGCCCGACCGGGCAGGCCGACCTGCTCCAGCGCCTCCCCGACGGACCGCGGGTCGGTCAGTGTGCGGGCCCAGGTCTGCACGGTCTCGCGCACGGTGAGGTCACCGGGCAGCCCGCTGTGCTGCAGCTGCACCCCCAGATGCCGGCGGACGGCTGCCCGGTCGCGCCGAGGGTCGTGCCCCAGGACCCGCACACTGCCGCCCGACGGCGCGGCCAGCCCCTCCAGGACCTCCAGCGCGGAGGTCTTACCGGCACCGTTGACCCCGAGCAACGCGAACACCTCTCCCGGGTGGACCTCGAAGGAGATGCCGCGGACGGCATGGAAGTCGCCGTACGAGCGCTCCAGGCCGATCACCTCGACGGCGGGAGCTGGGCCGGTCGGGCTCTGCCCTGGCCCGGGGTCGACGTCGATCGCATGCACGGTGGCCTCCTGGGAGCGTGCGCCCCGCCCGCCGCGGTCCGGCTGGGCTGCCTGACGCACCTCCCACGCTGCCGCCGTCCGCGGCCTGGCACACGTGCGAAGTCTCATGAACTCCGCGTGCCCTGGCCACGGCCGACCCATGACCTGTGTCATGGAAGCCCGGCCGGGCGAGGAACGCGCTGTGCGTGACGGCCACGTCGCCGGTCGGCACGGGTCCGTCCTGGCCCGGGAGGGCAACGGTCCTTCCAGGCGCCTCGCCGTGGAACCGACCGCCGCCGGACCGATCACCCGCAGGGCGGGTGCTCCCACCCGTACCGCCCTAGCCTCAACGGCATGCGAGCCGTGCAGATCACCCGCTTCGGCGGCCCCGAGGTCATGGACGTCGTGGACCTGCCCGACCCGGTCCCCGGGGACGGCGAGCAGCTCTTCGAGATCAGCTCGTCCGGCGTCAATTTCGCCGACACCCACCAGGTGGAGGACAGCTACCTCGCCCCGCAGCAGCTCCCGCTGATCCCGGGTGCGGAGTTCGTCGGCACCCCGGCCGGCGGCGGGCCGCGCGTCGTCGGCCTGCTCGCCGGCGGCGGCTACGCCCAGCAGGTGGCCACGCACCCTCGGCTGACCTGGCCGGTGCCCGACGGGGTGAGTGACGAGCGGGCCCTCGCCGTCGTCCTGCAGGGCGCCACCGCCTGGCACCTGCTGCGCACGTCCACCCACCTGGCCGAGGGCGAGTCCGTCGTCGTCATCGCCGGGGCCGGCGGGGTCGGGTCGCTCGCCGTCCAGCTGGCCAAGCGGTGGGGCGCCGGCCGGGTGATCGCGACCGCGTCGAGCCCGGAGAAACGGGCGCTGGCCGAGGAGCTGGGCGCCGACGCCAGCGTCGACCCGGCGCTGGCCGAGGACGACCCGAGGACGTTCACCGCCGCCCTGCGCGAGGCCAACGGCGGGAAGAAGGTCGACATCGTGCTGGAGATGACCGGCGGCAACGTCTTCGACGGCGCTCTCTCCGCACTCGCCCCGTTCGGCCGGCTGGCCACCTACGGCATGGCCGGCCGCACCCCGCCGCGGGCGGTGCAGCCGCCGTCGCTGATGGGCACCAGCCGCGCCGTCGTCGGCTTCTGGCTGGCGCACTGCTTCAGCCGCCCCGCCATGCTCGACGAGGCCGTCACCGACCTGCTCGAGCTGGTCGCCGACGGGGCGCTCAAGCCGGTGTCCGGCGGGCGGTACCCGCTGTCCGCCGTCCGGGAGGCGCACCAGGACCTGCTCGCCCGCCGCACCACCGGCAAGCTGGTCCTCGACCCCCGCCGCTGACGCCCCCGGGGCTTTCGGTACCGAAAGCCCCGGGGGGTCAGAGCAGGCGGTTGGTCCAGAGCAGCGACGCGACGACGCCGAGGAAGGCGAACAGCAGCCCGCCGCGGACGAACCACGGGCTGATGTCCTGCGCCTCGGTGGTGTAGCCGATCTGGCTGCCGAGGTCCTCGTAGACCTGTTCCAGCTCCGCCGCGCTCGCCGCCTCGCTGTAGCTGCCGCCGGTCTCGTCGGCGATCTCCTCCAACGTCGACCGGTCGACCGGCACCGGCACCGTCTCGCCCTCCAGGTCGAGGGTGCCGTAGTCGGTGCCGAACGCGATGGTGGAGACGGGCACCTCGGCGCCGTTGGCCGCGTCGACGGCCTGGGTCGCCTCCCGGCCGACCGTGCTGTAGCCGTCGGACAGCAGCACGATCCGGGCCGGCGGCAGCTCCGCGGCGCCCACGTCGAGCGAGGACTGGTAGTTCTGGATGGCGGTCAGCGAGGTGAAGATCGCGTCGCCGATCGCGGTGGACTCGGCCAGCTGCAGGTTGTCGATCGCGGTGGT
>JAOPWO010000387.1 GCA_025965635.1 Modestobacter sp.
ACGGCCGGTTCGGCCCGGGCGGCCACTCGGTGTTCCTGCGGGCGGCGCTGCCCGAGCTCCCCGGCGTCCCGGGCAGCGACCGCGCCGGCCTGCTGCACGTGCCGCTGGCCGACGGCGGCGTCCCGCAGCCGGGCCGCGTGCTGGTCCGCCGTCCCGACGCCGACCTGGACGCCTACGCGGTGCGCCCGGACGGCACCGCCGTCTGTGTCTGGAACGCCGCCGGCGTCACCGAGCTGGAGGTGCGCGACCTGGCCGACGGGTCGCTGGTGCACGCCGTCCCGCTGCCGGCCCCGGTCATGCCCGGCTGGTCGCTGTCCGCCGACGGCACCGCGCTGCTCGCCGAGCTCACCGGGCCGGCCGAGCCCCGTTCGCTGTGGCACGTGCCGCTCGACCCGACCGCCGACGACACCGGCCGGGCGACGGCCCTGCCCTCCACGCCGCACCGCCCCGACCCGCACCTGCTGGTCACCCCGGTGCGCCGGCACTACACCGCCGAGGACGGCACCGACCTGGACGGCTGGCTGTACACGCCGCCGGGTGTGCCCGGGGCCAACCGCACGGTGGTCAGCTTCCACGGCGGGCCGGAGGGCCAGGAACGACCGGCGTACTCACCGGTGGCGCAGGCACTGGTCGCGGCCGGGCTGACGGTGTTCGCGCCCAACGTCCGCGGCTCCGGCGGCCGGGGCCGCGCGTTCCAGTCCGCCGACGACGGGCCGCACCGGGAGGCGTCCTTCGCCGACGTGCCGGCCACCGTGCGGTTCCTCGAGCAGACCGGCATCGCGCTGCCCGGCCGGGTCGGTGCGCACGGCTGGTCCTACGGCGGCTACCTGACGCTGGTGGCGCTGACCCGGTGGCCGGACCTGTTCGCCGCCGGGGTGTCCCTGGCCGGGATGAGCGACCTGCGGACCTTCTTCGCCGGCACCGAGCCGTGGATGGCCGCGGCGTCGGTCACCGAGTACGGCGATCCGGTCGCCGACCGGGACATGCTCGCCGCGATCTCGCCGATGACCGCGCTGGACCGGCTGTGCTCCCCGGTGCTGCTCGCTCACGGTGACCGGGACACCAACGTGCCGGTGCTCGAGTCGGTGCAGGCCCACCAGGAGCTCAGCGCCCGGGGCGCCCCCGCGGAGCTGCTGTTGCTGCCGGGCGAGGGGCACACCGTCGTCGGCCGGACCAACCTCCTGCACCTCACCGAACGGGTGACGGAGTGGTTCGATCGGTGGCTGTGAGAGCGGTGACCGGCGCTCCGACGCACCCCCAGGTGGTTCGATCGACCATCGTGAGGCAGCCATGACCGACACCGCAGGATCGTTCGCCCACTACCCGGGCTCGGTCACCGACGAGGCGGTCGACGCCGACGGTCAGCTCCGGCCCGGCTACGAGCCGGTCGCCCGGGTCGTCGGGGAGCTCGGCGCCGTCGGGCTGGCCGCCGTGGCCGGCGACATCGCCCGCGAGCGGCGGGCGCGCGGCGTGGTCTTCGGCACCTACGTCGACGGCCGGCTCCAGGAGCGCCCGTTCCCGCTCTGCCCGGTGCCCCGGGTGGTGCCGGCCGCGGACTGGGACCAGCTGGCCCGCGGTGTCGAGCAGCGCACCCGCGCGCTCAACGCCTTCCTCGACGACGTGTACCGGCCCGCCGGACGGCGCCGGACCGACACCGAGCGCGACCCCGAGGTGGTGCGCGCCGGCGTCGTGCCGTCCTGGATCGTGTCGGCCAGCCCCGGGCTGCGGGCCGGTGCGGTCGGCCTGGCCTGGGCCGGCCAGCAGCGGATCACGGTCTCCGGGCTGGACCTGCTCCGCGGTCCGGACGGCTGGGTGGTGCTGGAGGACAACCTGCGGATCCCCTCGGGCATCGGGTACGCGATCAGCAACCGGGACAGCGCCCGCTGGGCCATGCCGCAGCTGTACGGCGACCCTGCGGTCGCCGGGCTCGCCGACCCGCACGAGGCGGTCGACCTGCTGCGCGCCGCCCTGGTCGACGCCGCGCCGCCGCGGTGCGACGGGCCGCCCCAGCTCGGGTTGCTCAGCGACGGCGAGCACAACACCGCCTGGTACGAGCACCAGCTGCTCGCCTCGGCGCTGGGCATCCCGGTCGTCACCCCCGACACGCTCTGGCCGACCCCGAGCGGCGGGGTGGCCGTGCAGGTCGACGGGGAACGGCTGCCGGTCCACGTGCTCTACCGGCGCTTCGACGAGGCCGACCTCGCCGCGCACCTGACGCCCCTCGGCACACCGGTGGACGTGCTGCTGGGCGAGGCGGTGCGGTGCGGGCAGCTGGCCCTGGCCAACGTGCCCGGCAACGGGGTGGCCGACGACAAGGCCACCTACCGGTTCGTGCCGGAGATGATCCGGTTCTACCTCGGTGAGCAGCCGCTGCTGGCCGGCGTCCGCACCTGGCTGCTCGCCGACGAGGCCGACCACGCGGCGGTCCGGGGCCGGCTGCACGAGCTGGTCGTGAAGCCGGTCGACGGCTACGGCGGGCAGGGCGTGGTCTTCGGTCCGCTCTGCTCGGCCGCGGAGCTCGCCGAGCTGCAGGCCGAGGTCGCCGCCACGCCGCACCGCTTCGTCGCCCAGGAGCTGGTCGACTTCACCACCGTGCCGACCGTCATCGACGGGCTGGTCGCGCCCCGGCACGCCGACCTGCGGGTGTTCGCCGTCGCCGGCGCCACCACCCGCGTGCTGCCGGCGCCGCTGACCCGGGTGGCGCTGCCGGAGGGGTCGTTGCTGGTGAACTCCAGCCGCGGCGGCGGCAGCAAGGACACCTGGGTCCTGCCCCCGGCGTAGCTCTTCGTGGCCCCGTCCCGGGTCCCGCCCTGAGCTCGCGAAGGGTGGGGAGGACGGGGCCCTTCTTCAGAGCTCGCCGACGACGTGCTCGATGCAGGCGGTCAGCGCGCTGACGTCGTCGGGGTCGACGGCGGGGAACATGCCGACCCGCAGCTGGTTGCGGCCCAGCTTGCGGTAGGGCTCGACGTCGACGACGCCGTTCGCGCGCAGCGTCGCGGCCACCGCGGCGGCGTCCACCGAATCGTCGAAGTCGACGGTGCCGACGACGTAGGAGCGGTGCGCCGGGTCGGTGACGAACGGTGACGTGTAGGAGGTCTTCTCCGCCCACCCGTACAGCCGGCTGGAGGAGTCCTGGCTGCGGGCCACCGCGCCGGACAGCCCGCCCAGCCCCAGCATCCAGTCGACCTGGTCGGCCAGCAGGAACAGCGTGGCGACCGCCGGGGTGTTGTACGTCTGGTCCTTGGCCGAGTTGTCGACGGCGATCGACAGGTCCAGGAACCCGGGGATCCAGCGACCGGAGGCCTTGATCTCGGCGACCCGCTCCAGCGCCCGCGGCGACATCAGCGCCAGCCACAGCCCGCCGTCGCTGGCGAAGGACTTCTGCGGGGCGAAGTAGTAGACGTCGGACTCCCGCACGTCGACCGGCAGGCCACCGGCGCCGGAGGTGGCGTCGATGAGCACCAGGGCGTCGTCGTCGGCGCCCTCCGGGCGGATGACGGGCGCCATCACGCCGGTCGAGGTCTCGTTGTGGGCCCAGCCGTAGACGTCCACGCCCGGCTCGCCGGTCGGGAGCGCCAGGGAGCCGGGGGCAGCCTTGGCGATCACCGGCGCGTCCAGGAAGGGCGCCTCGGCGACCCCGCCGGCGAACTTGGCGGAGAACTCGCCGTAGCTGCCGTGCGCGCTCCTCTGCCGCACCAGGCCGATCGTCGCGGCGTCCCAGAACGCCGTCGTCCCGCCGTTGCCCAGCACCACCTGGTAGCCGTCGGGCAGGTCGAACAGCTGGCCGAGCCCCTCACGGACCCGTCGGACCAGGCCCTTCACCGGCGCCTGCCGGTGCGAGGTGCCCATCAGCTCGGCGCCGGCGCCGGCCAGTGCCTGCAGCGCCTCGGGGCGGACCTTGGACGGGCCGCAGCCGAAGCGGCCGTCCTTCGGCAGCAGGTCGGTGGGGATGGTGATGCTCATGCGGGCAGTTCCTCGGGTCGAGTCGGATGAACGGCCCCGTGCAGGGGCCCGCCGGGAGGCTGCGGGCGGGTGCGGGCACGGGGGTCCTGCTAGTGGTCGATCGCCTTGGTGGTGACGGTGTCCCAGCCCTCGACGTCGGAAGGCTTGCGGGGGTCGGGGCCGATGTAGCGGGCTGAGGGGCGGACCAGCCGCCCGGTCTCCTTCTGCTCCAGGACGTGCGCGGACCAGCCGGCGGTGCGGGCGCAGGTGAACATCGCGGTGAACATGGAGCTGGGCACCTCGGCGAAGTCGAGCACGATCGCGGCCCAGAACTCCACGTTGGTCTCCAGCACCCGGTCGGGGCGGCGCTCCTTGAGCTCGGCGAGCGCGGCCTTCTCCAGCTCCTGGGCGACCTCGTAGCGGGGGGCTCCGAGCTCCTTGGCGGTGCGGCGCAGGACGCGGGCGCGGGGGTCCTCGGCGCGGTAGACGCGGTGGCCGAAGCCCATCAGGCGCTCGCCGTCGTCGAGCAGCTCCTTGACGTACGACGCGGCGTCGCCGTCGCGCCTCTCCACCTCCTCGATCATGCCGAGGACGCGGGACGGGGCGCCACCGTGCAGCGGTCCGCTCATGGCGCCGATGGCGCCCGAGAACGCCGCGGCCACGTCGGCGCCCGTGGAGGT
>JAOPWO010000388.1 GCA_025965635.1 Modestobacter sp.
GACGCCGGCGACCACGCGGACGGTCAGCCCGGCCGCCGTCCCCAGCAGGACGGCGGTCAGCACCCCCGCCACCGTCACGCTGTCCAGGGCCAGGGCGCAGCCGATCGCGACGACGAGCGACACCGTCGCGGGCTCGGTGTAACGGCGTCCCCGCTGCAGGTCGGCGCCGACCAGGAACGCGACGGCGGCGGCGACGGGTGGCAGCGCCGAGTCGTCCAGCGGGCCCAGGGGCGTCCCCGTGCTGCCGCCGTTCAGCGCCGCGCCCACCCGGAGCGCGGCGACGGCCAGCCCGAGGCCGAGGCCGCAGGCCACTGCGGCGGCGACGAACGCCGCCCGCCGGGTGCGGAGCGCGTCGACCGCGACCGTGACCAGGACGGCCAGGACCGCGAGCGAGGCCACTCCGTTGGCGATCGACAGCAGGGTCCGCGGCACGGTCGCGAACTGCTCCGGCAGCAGGTCGGTGGCCGCATCCACGGGGTGGGTGGCCAGCACGGCCGGGGCCAGCACGAGCAGTCCGAGGAGCACGGCGACCAGGCGGGCGACGTCCGACGGCCGGCGGAGCCGACCCGCCGGACCGGTGCGCGGCTCCTGCGTGCCCCCGCTGTCCACGGACAGCAGTATCGACGCAGCCGGCGGCAGGCCCGCGCACCGGCCGCTCCGCGGCGCGGACGGTCGGACCCGGGCGGCACGGCCGCCCTTCTGCACATCATGACAAGCGCTCGCTGAGAGCCTTGGCGCTGCTGCGTTCTCGCGCCGCTGGCCACCGGAGGTGTGTCTGCGGACTCTGGCGTCACCGACCAGGAGACCGGTGCACGATCGGCCGGGGAGTTCTGATCCTCACCGATGACCCGGGAACGACAGAGAGGCAGCTGCCTGCGCGCAACGTCCCGGATCCCGGCGGTGGGCACCGCCGTCCGACGTCGGTCCAGCAGGCGCCGGTCCGCGCTCGTGACCTCGGTGCTGGCCGTCGTCCTGCTCGCCGGCTGCACGGGTGGGACGACGAGCCCAGCCACGGCGGACACCGGCAGCCCGGCCAGCACCTCCGCCGCAGCTGCCGCGTCCACCCCCGTCGAGCCAGCCGCACCTCCGCCGGCAGAGCCGGCCGACGCGGGCGCCGATGGCGAGGGCGTTGACGACGGCAGAGCCGGCGGGACGCCGGACGGCGGGACCCAGGGCCTGCCCGGGTGGCCCACCGAATCGATCCCGGTGCACGGCGGGCAGTTCTGGGCCGCCTACGTTGCCGTCGGGGTCCCCGGCGACCCGGCGCTTCAGCAGGTCCTCGCGGAGGTGCAGGAGGTGTGGCCGGGTGCCGGCCTCGGTGAGCTGGGGTGCGACGGAGGCGCGGCAGAAGCGCTCGGGCGGAACGCGACCGACCACGCCGTGGCCGTGTACTTCCCCACCGAGCAGCACATCACCGAGTTCCAGCGCCGCTGGAGCGGTCCCTACGTCGAGGCCGTCCAGGTGATCACGTCCTGCGGGGACTGACGCTCCCGAGCGGGAGGCGGCCGGCAGGTGTTCCCCCGTCGGCGGGTGGCGTGGTGGTGATCAGTCGGTCACCTCCCGCACGATGGCCGCCCCGGTGTCACCGGCAGCGCAACCGGTGGACAGGCCGAGCCCGCCGCCGCGCAGCCGCAGCGTCTCGATCAGCTCGGCGATCGACCGCAGTCCGGTCGGCGACTGGGGGCACCTGGTAGCCGCGTTGGAACGCGCGGTCGGTCGGCCAGCGAGGCGCTGCACCGCTCCCAGCGCAGGGCGGTGAGGTCGTCGAGTTCCTGGCGGGTGGCACCCATGTCGGCCGCGACCGCCTCGGCGGCGGCCAGCATGCCGGCGCCTGCCCACGGATCGCGAGCGGAGCTGTCGAACACCCAGTGCGAGGTGATCGGCGCACCGCCCATCGCGCTGGGCGCCGGCCAGGACAGCGTCGGGCCGCTGGAGATCCGGTCCGTGCCGACCACCAGCTGGGTGCCGGCTCCCGCCACGACAGCTCCCGCGGCGACCGACACAGCGGCGACGCCGGTGGCACAGGCCTGGCTCACCATGCGACCGGTCAGCCCCGGCGCGCCGAGGCGGGCGGCGAGGGTCGGGGCGCCATAGAAGATGTCGCGCTGCGGAACGGTCCAGCCGAGCACGATCCCGTCGAGGCGACCGGGGTCGATGTCCCGGTCGGCCAGGGCGCGGCAGGTGACCGCGACGGCGAGGTCCTGGCTGTCTACCTCGGCCAGACCGGATGTGCGGCCATGAACGGCACGAGGAGCCCGGTCATGGCACGACCGGTCCGGCCGGGCGAGCGGTGCGGGACACGGCTCGGTCGCGGAGGGCCACGTTCATCGCGGCGAAGCCGGTAGCGGTGTCGCCGAGGACGCGGGGCATCAAGGGGACGAGCAGGCCGGTGAAGGTCTCGCGCTGGATGAAGCGGGTGCCGCCGTCGGGGATGGGCTCGAGGCGGAGCTCGTGCTCGCCGTCGAAGAGGCCGGGGATCCCGAGCCGTCCGCGCCAGCGGATGAGCCGGCCGTCCTCGAACGCGAGCACGGTGGGACGGAAGGTCATCGTCCGCGTCCCGGGGCGGACGGTGAGCGTCAGGCGCTCGCCGGGAGCGAGCCGTCCGGACAGCCTGGGCATGAACGGGTTCCAGTCCTCGTACTGGTCGGTGTCGGTCAGCAGCTGCCAGACCGTGGCGGCAGGCGCCTGGATGTCGACGGTGTGCCCGATGGTCCTCATGGGCTCGGTCCTCTCAGTGCTGGCTTGCGGGGTTGGCGGTGCGGGGGGCCGGCTACTGGCCGGGCGTGCGTACTCGGGCCGGCGACCGCACTGGGTCCCGGTCGGTCGAGGTGAGCGCGGCCACGGCTGCGGGCTTGAAGCCCTTGAGGGTCAGGTAGACGCCGAGTGACAACTCCCACGCCGCGATCGGCAGCGCGGCGAGCGCGGCGACGGGTGCCGCCCGGTCGTAGACGCCGAAGAAGATCGCGAGGTCGGAGGCCAGCAGCAGCGGGGCCCCGATGAGCCCCAGGGTCGGCAGGATGCGCGGCACCAGCCCCGAGCGGTACATCACGTAGCCCAGGCACAGCGCGTTGAGGACCGGCGCCAGGCTCTGCGAGAGCAGGAACGTCCGGTCGTAGACCGCGAGCAGGGTGTGCCCGGCCGTGACCAGCGAGGCCGGGTCCGCACCGGCGGTGCCGGCGACGTCCTGCCGCAGGGTGACGATCGAGAGCACGCTGACGACGCCGACGATGATCAGCGCGCCCTCCAGGACGCGGGCGCTGACGAACCCGAGGGCCGCCGTCTCGCTCTGCCGCCTGGCGACCGGGTACAGCACGACCGCCGTGCCGATGCCCGCCAGGGCGACGACGACCTCGGACAAGGCCGCCCACTGCACGCCGGTGTCGCCACCGGCGCCCAGGACGAAGTCGGCTCCCTGCCGCAGCGGCTCGTACAGGAACAGCGTGGGGATCGACACGAACGTGAGCAGGTACAAGATGCCGGCGGCCAGGGAGATCCGGCGCATCGAGTCGGGCGACGGTCGGGTCACCCCGGGGGTGTGCGCGGTGATGGTCATGGTGCTTCCTTCCGGGGCTGACAGGGCGGGCTGCTGGGGGTGTGCTGCTGGATCGACCCGATCTGCGCGACGGCGAGCAGCGGCAGGCCGAGATCGCGGACCTTGCGCAACAGGCCGTGCAGTGCCGCCTGGTCGACCGCCGGGCCGGTGAGGACAGTGCTGCCGTCGTCGGTGCGGGTGAGGCTCATCCCGTCGAACCAGGCGGCCCATCGGGGCTCGAGGCGACCTCCGAGGCGGATCTCGTAGCGGCTCGAGTGGGAAGGGCCGGCTGCGGGTTGCTCCGTCATCGCGTCCCCCTGTCCGGCGCCGGCCGACCGGCGGTCCGGCGTCCGTCGGTACGAACGCAACCTAGGAGCGGGGGCGGTGACAGCGGATCACCATGTCTGGTGATCCCGTTGGTGATCCGTGACCGAGCGGTACCTGCGGCGCAGGCCCTCGACGAGCCGCAACCGAGAGCCGGGGGCCGCCCGGTGCCTACCGGTCGGCGATGACGGCGCGTCCGGAACGGCCGTCGCTGGTCCGCGCCAGCAGGTGGAGCTCCTCCCCCCGCCGGACCGCCGCACGGCGGTTGGTCACACCGAGCTTGGCGTAGATGTTCTTCGTGTGGGTCCGGAGGGTGTTGACCGACACGAACAGCCGGCCGGCGATGTCCGGGCCGCCGAGGTCGCTGCCGAGAAGTCGGAGCACCTCCAGCTCGCGTGCGCTCAGCGGGACGATCGGTCCCGCACGGACGGGCGCGCTCTCCGATGTCCCGTCCAGGGCCGCCAGGAGTCGACGGACCAGGCCCAGCGCGACGCCCTCTCCCGCGACCGCCCGCAGCAGGGAACCCATCGGTGCGCCCTCGTCGATGAAGACCCGAACGTGGCCCTCCGGCTCGGCCAGCGCCAGCGCGCGACGCAGCGGTGGGAGTGCAGCCGGCATGTCGCCGCGCGTCTGGTGGGCGACCGCCTGCACCACCAGCACGTCGAGGACGCTGCCGGTCCTCCCACCCTCCTCCGCCGCGCGCAGCAGCCGCTCCAGCAGCTGCACCGCCCCGGACATCGAGCGCTCCCCGTCCTCGGTCGGGAACCGGGCCACGAGCGCTCGTGCCAGGGTGATGTGCTCGAACTCCCGCAGGTGGTCCAGGTCGTCCCCGACCGACAACGCCCGCTCCCGCACCCAGCCGAGTTCCTCACCCGACCTGCCCATGGCGATGCACGTCCGTGCCCTCATCGCCGCGACCGGCCGCAGGTCAGGGAGGTAGTCGCTGATGTACGCGTTGCTCGCATCGTCGAGGAAGCCGAGAGCGCCGCCGAGATCTCCTTCCGCCTGCCGCAGCCGAGCCATCGCCAGCCGCCAGCGATACCGGTTCTGTTCCAGGCCGGCGTGCTCCCCCACGTCGTCGCTCGTGGCGAGGTGCCGACGGGCGGCCTCGAGGTCCCCGCGTTCGAGCAGCACTCCGGCGATGCCCACGTGCATGTCCGCCGCTCCCCGCAGCACCGGCCCGGTCGGCGGGGTCGCCAGCTGCAGCGCCCCCGCGTAGGTGCCCATCGCCTCGCGGAGACGGCCTTGCGCGATCTGGATGTCGGCCAGGGCGATGGCGCAGCCGATCACGTCGGACAGCTGCCCGGCCTGTTCCAGATGCGCCATGCCATCGGCGTACCAGCGGCTCGCCGCGTCGAGGTCCCCCGTCGTCCAGTACCCGAGTGCCAGCAGGGCGGCCGCCGCTCCTCGCCCGACATGATCGTCGGAACCGGCGAGGTCGAGCGCCCGCCGGGCGTGCGACATGGTCCCGGTCGCATCGCCGAGGATCACGGCCCGGCCGGCGCGGTACATGGCGATCGCACTGGGCAGAGCGCGGAAACCCGCCTCGTCGGCGACGACCATCTCCCCCGATCGGCCCTGCGGCCCTTCCGCTGTCGTCGGGTCCAGCCACTGCTCGGCGTCCCGCAGTCGCTCCTCGACGCCCTCGACCTGACCGCTGACCATGAGCGACCCGACGTACCCGATGCTCAGCACGGGCCTGACCCGGACCACCTCGTCGGGAAGCGCCTCGAGCCAGCGACGCAGGGTGGCCTCCTGTCGCCCCCGGCGCAGGGCCGGGATGGCGAGCTCCACCAGGTCCGCCGCCCGCCCGAAATCCTGTCCGGTCAACGCGTGGCGGACTGCCTCGGACGGCTCGCCGTGCTGCTCGTACCAGTCGCTCGCCCGCCGGTGCAGACCAGGAACGTCGCCGGGTTGCTCGTCCAGCAGGCGCGCGTGCAGGACGTCAGCGAAGAGATGGTGATAGCGGTACCACTGTCGGCGGTCGTCGAGCGGGACCAGGAACAGGTTCCCCCGGTCGAGGGCTTCCAGCGTGGCCTTGCCGCCGGCCCGGCCGGTCACCGCGTCGCACAGCGAGCCGCCGAGCCGGCTCAGGATGGAGGTCTCCAGCAAGAACCTGCGGACATGCTCGGGTTGACGCTGCAGGACCTCCTCGGCCAGATAGTCGACGATGTAGCGGTCGTCCCCGGCGAAGTCCGCGATGAAGCCCGCGACGTCGTCCCTGCCCCGCAGCGAGAGGGCCGCGAGTTGGAGAGCGGCGATCCACCCTTCGGTGCGTCCCTCGAGCGCCGCGATGTCCCCGGCCGCCAGGGTGAGGCCCATCACGGTGGTCAGGTACTCAGCGGCCTCGGCGGGGGTGAAACGCAGCTCGGCGGCGCGGATCTCGACGAGCTCGCCGCGACCTCGCAAGCGGGCCAAGGGCATCGCTGGATCGGCGCGGCCGGCGATCACCAGGTGGATCTGCGGGGGCAGCTGGGCCAGCAGGAAGGCCATCCCGTCCTGGACCTCGCGTGACTCGATGACGTGGTAGTCGTCGAGCACCAGCACGACGTCGTGCGGGACGGCATGGAGGTCGTTGAGCAGCGTCGTGAGGCCCGCCCCCATCGGCGACTGGGACGACTGCAGGAGAGCGAGGGCAGCTGCCCCGACCTCGGGCGCCGCTGTCTGCAGCGCTGCGACGAGGTACGTCCAGAACAGCGCCGGATCGTTGTCGCGCTCGTCGAGCGCCAGCCACGCCACCGACCGTTCGTCGACCGGATCGGTCGCCAGCCACTCCGCCAGCAGCGTCGTCTTCCCGAACCCGGCCGGGGCTGACACGAGCGTCAGCGCCGACTCCCGCGCACCGGTCAGGAGCTCGCTCAGCCTCGGACGCGCCACCAGACCGCGTCGCAGCCTGGGCACGTGGAGTTTCGTCTGGAGCAGCGGACCTGCCATGACCACCTCCCCTCAGCGCCGACACCGACCTGCGGTCGACGAGCGCCTGTTCCCGGGGGACATGACAGCGGGCTCTCGACCGGCATCGTGTCAGCACGGGCCGGCTGCTGTCGATCCACTCCACGATCGCCGCACCGGCAGCCACGCCCAGCACGCTCGACCTGGGGATCCACCGAACGCGATGAAACCGGCGGACCACGGGACCGGACGGTCCAGCAGCGGGCCCGCGGGTGCCGCCGCCGCCCACGTCGAGCGGTTCGAGCTCCTCTCCCGACACCGCGGACAGACAGGACCCCATGGCCGTCGACCATGGGGTTCTGCCGTCCGTCCCAGGCGCAGGTGGCCCGGGTGCCGAGTCGGGATCGCGAGGCGGTGACCCCGGCGACGCGGCCGGGACGGACCTGCCGTCAGTTGGTGTCCCGCCGGTACAGCAGCACCGTCCCCAGCACCAGGGCGACTGCGGCGTACCCGCTGAAGACCAGCGCGTTCCCGGGCTGGGTGAGGGCGATGGCGAGCGACCTGGGGGTCTCGAAGTCGGAGTTGTAGGCCAGCAGGTGGTTGCCGGCGGTGAAGGGCAGGAAGCGGGCGACCTCTTCGGCGAGGAAGAGCTTGAACAGGTTCTCGACGACGAACCCCCAGACGAGGAGTCCGGCGATGGCCGCCGTGGTGTTGCGGACGACCATGGCGGTCCCGAGACCCAGTACCGCCGACAGGGTGGCGAAGAGCAGGGCCCAGCCCACGGAGGCGGGCAGTGACGACGTGTCGCCCGCACCGAGGCCGGCGAGCACCGCGCCGCCGAAGCCGGCGGCGAGTCCTGCGGCTCCGATGACCAGGCCAAGGACGGCGGCGGTCAGCGTCTTGGACACAGCGAGGACCCAGCGCGCCGGCTGCGCGGCGAGCGCGCCGGCCAGGGTGCCGTGTTGCACCTCGGAGCCGAAGAGCAGCACACCGCCGATCGCGGCCAGCATCGACGTCACGCTGGTCCAGAAGAAGCCGACCTGGGCGACGTGCTGCACCTCGTCGGTCACCAGGACCCCGACTGCCCACGAGACGAGCACGCCGCCGAGGACGGTCAGCAGGAGCAGCGCTCCGTTCACTCGGACGGTCGAGACCTTGATCCAGTCGCTCGTGAGTGCGGCACCGACGTCCCGGGCGCGGTCGCCGGTGGAGCGCGTGGCGGGGCGGTGCCCGGAGGGCAGTGCGGTTGTCGGCCGCTGGAACGCGGTCGCAGTCGTCGTGGTCATCGTGGTCATCGGTCTTGTCCTTCGGGGAGTGTCGAGTTGGGCGGAGGGGGCGGAACGGGTCAGGCGCTGGCGAACTCGGCGGAGTCCCTGGTCATGTCGAGCAGGCTGTCTTCCAGCGACCGGGACGCCTGGCTGAGCCCGAGGACCTGGATGCGACTGTCGAAGGCGATCTGCGAGACGGCCGCCCGGGTGGTTCCTCGAACGATCAGCCGTTCGGCCGACACCTCGACGACGAGGCCGTGTGCGGCCAGACGTGCGGCGAGCTCGGCCGGCTGGGAGGTCTCGATGAGGACGGCCACGTCGTCGCGGGCAGTGATCCCGGCGACCGAATCAACGGCCAGCACCTTGCCGCCTCCGACCACGACCAGGTCGTCGGCGAACATGCTGAGCTCGCCGATGAGGTGGCTGGAGACGAAGACCGTGCCACCCCGGCGGGCGAAGTCGCGGAGGTAGTCGCGCAGCCAGCGGATGCCATCGGGATCGAGACCGTTGGACGGCTCATCGAGCAGCAGCACCTCCGGGTCTCCCAGGAGCGCACCGGCCAGCGCGAGGCGCTGCCGCATGCCGAGGGAGAACTTGCCCGCCCGTTGGTCCGCGGCCGTCTGGAGGCCCACCTCGGCCAGGACCTCCTCGGCCCGGGCCGTGGGTATCCCGCTGAGGGCGGCGGTGGCCCGGAGATGGTTCCGGGCCGTGCGACCGGGGTGCATGCAGCGGGCATCGAGCACCGAGCCGACGGTCCGGGCGGGGTTCTCGAGGTCCCGGTGGTGGACGCCGGCGTAGCGGACGTCCCCGCTGCCGGGTCGGGTGAGCCCGACCATCATCCGCATGGTCGTGGATTTGCCGGCGCCGTTCGGGCCGACGAACCCCGTGACCCGGCCGCCGGCCACGTCGAAGGTCATGCCGTCGACGGCGACGCGCTTGCCGTAGTGCTTCGTGAGACCTGAAACCGTGATCATGGAGGGCGCTCCTGGCCTGTCATCGCTGATGTGGATGCCGTCGAGGTTGCTCGCCGCGCACGGCGGTCGCCTCCGTGGAACCACGGGGATCACGGACATCGGGGGCAGCGGTGGTGCCCCCGCCGTCCTGCCCGCGGCAGGTGCGACGACCGGCCATCTCGGGCTCGAGCGGAGTACGGTCCGCGGCGTGCTCCACGGGCGTGCAGCGGAGCGCGCCCGGATCGACCTGCTCCTGGCTGGGGCTGCCGACGCCCGGGGCGGTGCCCTCGTCCTGCGCGGTGAGCCGGGGGTGGGCAAGACCGCGCTGTTGACCGACGCGATCGACCGGGCCCACGGCGTCGCCGTCCTGTGGACCGCGGGCATCGAGTCGGAGTCGCCGCTGCCGTTCGCGGCGCTGCACCGGCTGCTGCGACCGGTCCTCGGGCAGCTGGGACGCATCCCGCCCGTGCAGGCCCGGGCGCTGCGCGGGGCGCTGGGTGAGGACGAGGACCGCGGTGACGGCGACGGGCCGACCGACGACCGCTTCCTCGTGTTCGCGGCGACCTTGTCGCTGCTGGCCGAGAGCGCGGAGGAGCAGCCGCTCATCTGCGTCATCGACGACGCCCACTGGCTCGATGCGGCGTCTGCCGAGGCGTTCCTCTTCGTCGCCCGCCGGTTGCACGCCGACCGCCTGGCGTTGCTCTTCGCCGTCCGCGACGGCGAGGCGCGCCACTTCCACGCGCTCGGCCTGCCCGAACTGGTCGTACCCGGACTCGACGCCGACGCGGCCTCCGCACTGCTCGCCGAGCATGCCGGCGTCACGATCAGCGTCGCGGTGCACGAGGAGCTGAGGATCCGCACCGGCGGGAACCCGCTCGCGCTCGTCGAACTCCCCGCCATGCTGTCCGAGGGGCAGCTCGCCGGGCGGCTGCGGCTCCCGGCACAGCTACCGCTGACCCAGGGGGTGGAGAGGGCGTTCCTCGACCGGTGCGCTCGGCTGCCCGACGCCGCCCAGGCACTGCTGCTGGCTGCCGCCGCCGATGACTCCGGGCGGTTGTCGATCATCCAGCAGGCGGCCGCTCGGCTCGGCGCGGGTGATGCGGCGCTGGACGCCGTAGAACGCTCAGGACTTCTCCGCGTCCACGGCGACGACGTACGGCTACGACACCCGCTCGTGCGCTCCGCGGTCTACAGCGCAGCCACCGCCTCGCAGCGGCAGCGCACGCACGGGGTGCTGGCGGCCGTGCTCAAGGCGGCGGGTGACCCGGATCGGGGCACCTGGCACGCCGCACTGGCCTCCCCCGGCCTCGACGACGCCGTGGCCGGCGATCTCGACGCCGTCGCTGGGCGCGCCACCCGCCGCGGCGGCCACGAGGCAGCCAGCAGGGCCTCCGAGCGTGCTGCCGAACTCAGCACCTCCGGGGGTGCCCGGGCGCAGCGCCTGTTCGCGTCTGCGAGCAGCGCCTGGCTGGCCGGTGACGGTGCCCGCGCGCGAGCCCTGGCCGACGGTGCCCGCCACACCACGGACGACCCGCTGCTGCGCGCCGACGTCGACCGGCTCCGGGGCAGGATCGAGTGGCACATCGGTTCGCCGCAGACAGGACGACGGATCGTCCTGTCCGCCGCCCGGGACGTCGCCGTCCTCGACAGCGCCCGCGCACTCGAGATGGCGATGCTGGCCAATGCCCTGGCGACCTGGAGCTGGGACATCCCCACCGACGAGGACGTCGACTTCTCCTGGGCCGCCGAGGAGAGCGCACCGGCGCGACTGCGCTGCTTCGCGGCCATCCTGCGCGGCCACCGCCACTTCCTCCGCCGCGAGACGGCCGAAGCCGCGACCGCCTGGCACGAGGCGTTCCACCTCGGAAGTGCGCTCCCCCCCGACGTCGAACTGCTGGGGAACCTCGGCGTGGCGGCCCTGCACCTCGCCGACCTCGAAGCGGTCCGGTGGACCTACGGAGGACTTCTCGCCCTCGCGCGAGACGGCGGCTCGCTGACCAACGCCGTATGGGCCCTGTCCCGGCTCCCGTCCGCCCAGGTCGCCGACGGAGACTGGAGCGGGGCCGCAGCGTCGGCGAACGAGGCCCTCGTCCTCGCCCGCGGCATCGGCCAGGCGCCGCTGACCGCCATGCCCTTGGCCTGGCTGGGTCTGCTGGCGGCGTTCCGTGGCGAGTCCGCCTGGCCGGACGCACTCGCCGAGCTCGAGGCGATGCGCGTCGATGGCCCCATGGGCATCGTGGGCGCGGCGGCCGTGGACATGACCGCGTGGGCCAGGGGCGTACTCGCTGCGAACATCTCCGACGTCGACGGGGCGCTGCACCACCTCGAGCGGATCCGCCATCCGACGATCCGCCGGTCCGCCGCACTTGACCGGCTGGAGGCCGCCCACCGCGCCGGCCGGGCCGATCTGGTCCAGCAGTGGGTCGAGGAGTTGACGGCGTTCGCCTCCCAGGTCGGGGCGGCCTCCCCTGCGGCGATCGCGGAGCACGGCCGTGCACTCCTCGCCCAGGGCGACGTCGCGGAGCGGCACTTCCGGGACGCTCTCCAGCTGCATGACGCGGCCGGACGCCCGTTCGGACGGGCCCGCACGCAGCTCGCGTACGGCGAGTTCCTGCGCCGGAACCGCCGCCGCGTCGACGCCCGCCCGCACCTCCGAGCCGCCCTCCAGGTGTTCACCGAGCTCCGGGCCGAGCCGTGGGCCGAACGCGCGCGACAGGAGCTCCGCGCGTCGGGAGAGACAGCCCGCAAGCGAGGCGTCACGACCACCGGCGACCTCACCCCGCAGGAACGCCAGACCGCGCTCCTCGTTCGCGCCGGACTCGGCAACCGTGACATCGCGGCCCGGCTGTTCCTCAGCCCGCGAACCGTGGAGTACCACCTGAGCAACGCCTACCAGAAACTCGGCGTCCGGTCCCGAGGAGAACTCGCGCAACTGCCGCTCAGCTGACCTCGACGGGTCACGTTGGCCGATGGTGGCCTCGGTCCCCGGTCGGTGCGGCTGGTCCGCCGGACCGGGAACGCGCGGCAGGATGCCTGGTCACTGTCCATGGTGGGGCGCATCCACGTCGCGCGTGCCGAGCACGCGCAGCGCGCCGACGTGTGCTGGACGTCGCGCTGGCGCGGATCAGACGGCAGGGCTGGACGGCCTTCCGCCCATCGCCCGCGGCGTTCCGGGCCCACCTGTACCGGGCTTCAACCGGTGCGCGCACGGCCCTCGCGGCCGCTCGGATCGGCCTGCCGCAGGCGCCCGAGCTGCTCCGTTGCGACCACTCGGGCAGCGGGGGCAGCAGTTGACCGCGGGTTGCGAGCCGGCGGATCCTGCACGCACCCGCCACGGGGGAACGACGTGCCCGAAGCCTTCCTGATCCCGCTCCCGGAACGACCCGACTCGAGCACCGATGGGCCCATCCACCCGCCCTCACCGTTCGCCTCAGCGGGGAGATGGACACGCTCGCCGTGCCGGCCCTCGTCGAGCACTGGCCGGAGCGGCCCCGTCCCCCCGGGGCGCTGCCACTCGACGTCACTGCAGTGACGGTCCTCGGCCTGTCGGCCATCGGCACCCGTCTCGTGGCCCGCGCTGCGGCGCTCCGGCCGCGTGGGGCTGCCGGGGGTCAGCACGTCCCCGGTGATGAGCTGGCGCGGAGAGCCGATCATCGCGTCCCGTGCACGCGCCACTGTTCCTGCCCGGCTGTACGTGGGCGCGCGACGGGGCTAGGGTCGGGGTAGTCGAGCGGCTCAGCCGTTCACCTGGTGGCCCCGGACCCGGCGACCTCACCGTCCTGGGGAGTCGGCCGTGCTCGGGATCTCCGCCGCTGGGTCCGCCGTCGCGGCTGCTCAAGCCCTCGGTCCGGAAACCTGCTCACGCGCCGCGCCGTGCGGCGCCCAGCGGCTGAACCGGTCGATGTGGCCCGGCAGCCAGAACGCGAGGCCCTCCGGAGGAGAACGCCTGCGGTGCAGCCGTTCTCCGGCCGAGGCGCGCCCACATCCCAGCGACGGAGTGCAGCCCGCCGTCGCCCGTACGGAGGTGTCGCCGTCCCTGCCCCCGACGACGGCGCCGCTCCGCAAGACGGCCGGCCGACGGGTTCCGTCGCCCACCCGCCATCGGCGGGTGCCCGTGGAGCTGCTCCTCATCGTCCGCCGGGCCGAGCGGGCCGTCATGGTGACCGATCCGCGCGTCCCGGGTCGCTCCGGCGCGACCGCTCCGCGGGGCAGTGCCCTGTGCCCCTCGGCCGCACCGGGCTCCTGGCGCCCGAGCAGTCGCGACCGACCGGATCCAGCTGGACGTCAACCCCCGCACCGCTCGAGGAGGCATCGATGATCAGTGCTGAGGACATCGGGTCGAGTGCCCGGTCGCGACCGCCGACCGGCCCTGCCACCGCCCGGTTGGCGTCGTCGCCCGGCAGCCGGCGCCACGAATGGCGTCTCCGCACCATGGAGAGCTCGATCCCGGCCCTGCGTCGGGAGCTGTGCGCCTTCCTCGGCGCCACCGGCCTTTCCGACGACGCGTTCTACGACCTGATCCTGGCCGTCTCCGAGGCGGCCAGCAACGCGGTGGACCATCCCCAGCACTCGACGGAGCCGTTCTTCGACGTTGCCGCCGAGATCGACGGCGAAGCGGTGACCATCGTCGTCCAGGACCACGGACGGTGGTTGGAGCCGACCCCGAGCTCCTGCCGTGGACGGGGTCTGGCGATGATGCGGGTGCTGGCCGACACCACCGTCACGGCCGGGACGCACGGCACCATGGTGACCATCCGGAACCACCGGGACGCCGCAGTGGATGCAGCCGCGGAGGAGCAGGCGTCATAACCGCTGCTGCCAGCCTCCTGAGGTGAGCACGGTGTCCACGCGGGTGGCCGAGATCCTCTCCGCGATCCTTGCGGACTCCCGGAGCGGCATCGGCCTGCCGGCCAGCCTGGTGGGCATGTGCGCCCGGGCGCTGCCGGTGAGCGGTGTCGGACTGGCGCTGATGACCGACGACGGGCCGGCCGGAACGGTCGCGGCCACCGACGGCAGCGCCCTGGAGTTGGAGGAGCTGCAGTTCTCGCTCGGTGAAGGCCCCTGCGTGGACGCCTCGCAGAGTGGCCGCCCGGTCCTCCAACCGGACCTGGGGCGAACTGGCCGGGAACGCTGGCCGGTGTTCGCGGCCGGCGCAGAGGCCGCCGGCCTGGCGGCGGTCTTCGCCTTCCCCCTGCGGGTCGGTGCCATCCGGCTCGGCGTGCTCGACCTCTACCGGACCACCGCCGGCCCCCTGCCCGACGACGACCTGGCCGACGCGCTGTGCTTCGCCGATGCAGCAACCGCACTTCTCCTGCACCTGCAGGCACGGGACGCCGGCGTGGGATTCCCTTTCGGCTCACTGCCCGTCTTCGATGACCGAGCAGAGGTCCACCAGGCGACCGGGGTGGTCTCCGTCCAGGCGGCCGTCAGCCTCCAGGACGCTCTGCTCCTGCTGCGTGCCCGCGCGTACGCCGACCAACGCCCCATCGGCACCATTGCCCACGACGTGGTGAGCGGGGTGGTCGACTTCAGCGATGACCCGGACAGTTGAGGGCGTCACCGTGCGACGAGCGAGCATCCCTTGGTCACGCAGGACGGAAGGAAGAACATGGGGCGCGAACAACGCCTGGCGCAGGTCTTCGTCGAGTTGGCCGACACCCTGGTCGAGGAGTTCGACGTCGTCGACTTCCTGCAGACCCTCACGGAGCGCTGCGTGGAACTGGTGGACACCGACGCCGCCGCCGGGCTGATGCTGCACGACCAGCGCGGCACCCTGCACCCGGTCGCCTACACCGACGAGTCAGCCCGGCTCCTCGAGCTGTTCGAGCTGCAGAAGGGCGAAGGCCCCTGCCTGGACTGCTTCGCCACCGGGCGGGTCATCGCCAACATCGACCTGACCGCCGCCAGCAATCGGTGGCCGGTGTTCACCAGGGCCGCGCGCGACCTGGGATTCACGAGGTGCCACGCGCTGCCGCTCCGGCTGCGCCGTCAGGTGATCGGCGCGCTCAACCTCTTCTCCATCGGGACCGAGCGGCTCAGCGAGGACCACCTCGCCGTCGCGCAGGGGCTGGCCGACATCGCCACGATCGGGCTGCTGCACGAACGCGCCGCTCGCGATCAGGTCGTCGTCTCCGAGCAACTGCAGAATGCCCTGCACAGCCGGATCCTCATCGAACAGGCCAAGGGCGTCCTGTCCGCGCGGGCCGGGACCAACGTCGAGGGGGCTTTCCGCCTCATGCGCGCCCACGCCCGCCGGACCGGCAGCCTGCTGACCACGGTCGCCGAGGGCATCGTCTCCGGCGCCATCGGGACGGGGCAGCTGCAGGACGCCCCCCGGACCGGAGGCGCCGGATGACCCTGTGCCGCTGACGCTCGGGTGCATCCCGGCCGCACGGCTTCGAACCGCGTTCGGGCCACCGCCGCCATCAGCCGTGTCCGCGCCGGCCGGGCCGAGCAGGTGGGCGAACAGCCGGCAGGCCGCGGGCGTCGGCCTCCGGGTCGAGCCCGGCGTCGGCCAGCGACTGCAGGAGTCGCTCGGTGATCTCGAGCGCGTGGGGCCCGTTCACCGGACCGCCGACCAGCTTGGGGACCGCGCCCGGGTGCGCGGACAGTCGCTCCCGCAGCTCCAGGACCGGGGCTTCCACGCGTTCGCGCCACGGCCGGCTCCGGTCCACGACGCCGTCGCCTGACTGGCTCTGATGTCGTTTCGACCGTCTCCATTGACGCCACCCCGTCGAGGGTAGAAAGTTCCTGTACGGCGTACAAATCATGTACGGCGTCCAGGGCGGAGACCGATGGCAACCGTAACCACCGACCACGGTTTCCGCCGGACGGCCGGGGGTCTCTTCGTGGCGGGCGCGCTCGCGTTCGCCGGCGCGGCCACCGTGCTCTCCTCGACCTTCAACTGGCCGGACGTCCTGCGTGAACCGGCCGACATCGTGCTGCCGGCCTTCGTCGCCGGCGGGACGAGCCTGGTGTGGACCTGGTTCGCCACCGCCTGGACGTACATGATCCTGATCGTCCCGATCCTGCTGCTCCCCACGGTGCTGGGGCGACGCGGGGACCCGTTGCTGAGGGTGGCCACCTTCGTGGGCGCGACCTCGGTGGTGCTGTCGTTGATCGGGTTCCTGCGCTGGGTGTTCGTCGTCCCGCCGCTCGCGGACTCCTATGTCAGCGGTGACGCTGTCACCCGCGCCGCGGTCGACGCGGCCTGGACCGCGCAGCACCAGTTCGGCGGTGCGCTGCTGGGTGAACACCTGGGCCAGCTGTTGGCCGTCGCCTGGTCCGTCGCGGTCAGCGTGGCCATTCTCCGCACCCGGGTCCTGCCCCGCTGGCTCGCCGTCGCCGGGCTGGTCGTGAGCGCGCTGTACCTGTCCAACCAGGGCGACGTCCTGGCCACCGCCGTCCCCGGCTTCCCGGTCTGGGACCTCGGCGGCTTCATCGGCAGCACCAGCTGGGGACTGTGGGTCGCCACCCTCGGCGTCGTGCTCCTCCTGCGGCCGGTTCGTCCGGGGGAGCCCGTGCCCGTCGTCCGCGCACCCGCGAGCTTCCCGGCCCCCCGTTCGCCGGGTTCTGCCGACACCACGACAACGCTGCCGTGACGCGCCCCGGATCGATCCGCGCATGCCCCTCCCACACCTGGCTGATGTGGACCGCACACCAGGAAGGGGCAGCTGCGCGCCCTGATGGCCCGCGACCTGCTGACCGCCCACGGCACTGGACGTGCCGCGCTGGAGCAGGCCCTCGGCGACACGCTGGAGGGGTACCGCCATGGCTGACACCGACATCGTCCGGCCGATGGGCGCCACGGACCCGGGCCGCCCCTCCGGGCGCGCCCGGAGGAAACGGGAGGTCCCGATGTCGACCACGCCGTTCCACGACCTGACGGGCCCGCCTGCCGCGGACACCGGCAGAAGGACGATGGGTGCGGTGGTGCAGGACCGCTACGGCCCCGCCCCCGAGGGTCTCTTCCGGGTCGCAACGATCGACCGGCCCACCATCACGCACGACCAGGTGCTCGTGCGGGTGCACGCGGCCAGCGTGGACCGGGGCACCTGGCACCTCATGGCCGGCCTGCCCTATCCCGTCCGGCTCGTCGGCTTCGGCCTCCGCCGGCCGACGTACGCCAACCCTGGCCGGAACCTGGCCGGAACGGTCGAGGCCGTCGGCGCCGACGTGACCGACTTCGGCGCGGGCGACGAGGTGTACGGGACGGCCACGAGCACCTTCGCCGAGTACGCGGCCGTGCGACCGGCCAAGCTGGCCCCGAAGCCTGCGAACCTCTCCTTCGAGCAGGCGGCCACCGTCCCGGTCTCCGGGGGCACGGCCCTGCAGGCCGTGCGCGACCACGGGCGCGTCCAGGCCGGGGAGAAGGTGCTGGTCATCGGCGCCTCGGGAGGCGTGGGCAGCTTCGCGGTGCAGATCGCCAAGGTCTTCGGCGCCGAGGTCACGGGCGTGTGCAGCACCAGCAAGGCCGACCTGGTCCGGGCTCTGGGCGCCGATCACGTCCTCGACTACACCCGCCAGGACTTCGCCGACGGCGGACCGCGCTTCGACGTCATCCTCGACATCGGGGGCAACGCCGGTCTGTCGCACCTACGGCGGGCTCTCACCGCGCGCGGCCGCCTCGTGATCGTCGGCGGCGAGGCCGGCGGACGCCTGCTCGGCGGCAGCGGTCGCCAGATCCGCGCGGAGCTCCTGTCGCCCTTCATCCGCCAGCAGCTGGGCACGTTCGTGGCGTCGGAGAAGACCGCCGACCTGATGACCCTCCGCGACCTCATCGAGGCCGGCGAGCTAGCCCCCGCGATCGACCGCACCCACGCCCTCAGCGAGGTCGCCGCGGCCATCCGCCACATGCTGGACGGGAAGGCCCGCGGCAAGCTCGCCGTCTCGGTCTCCCCCGGCCGCATGCAGACACCCGCCACAGGGAGCGCACCATGACCGATCCCAGAACCCCCTATCCGGTCCGCGTCGACGCGACACTCGACCCGTCGCTCTCCCGCTGGTTGTGGCTGGTCAAGTGGCTGCTGCTGATCCCGCACGTCATCGTGCTGTTCTTCCTGTGGGTGGCGTTCGTCGTCGTCACGGTCATCGCCTTCTTCGCGATCCTGTTCACCGGGCGCTATCCACGGTCGCTGTTCGACTTCAACGTCGGGGTCATGCGCTGGTCCTGGCGGGTGCACTACTACGGCTACTGGGCTCTGGGCACCGACCGCTACCCCCCGTTCACGCTGGACGACGTGCCCGACTTCCCGGCGCACCTCGATGTGACCTATCCCGAACGGCTGTCCCGGGGTCTCATCTTCGTGAAGTGGCTGTTGGCGATCCCGCACTTCCTCGTCCTCGCCGTCTTCGTCGGCGGCGGGCTGTGGCTGGGCTCCCGCGGTGGCGACACGGACACCAGCTGGGACAACGGCTCGAACGCCGGCTGGAGCCTGGTCGGCGTGCTCGTCCTGATCGCCGCGATCGTGCTTCTGTTCTCCGGCCGCTACCCGAAGCCGATCTACGACTTCGTGATGGGCATGGACCGGTGGGCGCTCCGGGTCGGGCCCTACGCGGCGCTGATGACCGACCGCTACCCGCCGTTCCGGCTCGACCAGGGCGGCACGGATCCCGGCTGGGTGCCCGCCGGCCCCGTCCCGCCATCGCCCTCCGGTGCGCCGACCGCAGGGCCCCCGGCACCGGTCACCACCGCGCGGTGACCCCACTGGTCGCCCCGGGCATGACCCAGGGCCCGGGGCGGCCAGCACCACCCACCGCCGCGCATGGCAGCACGGCGCCCGATCCGACGATCGGGTCCGGTGACCCCACGCTGCTGCGCACGCCGCTGCTCGGTAGCCGGCACCGGCAGACCGCCCCGGCACGGGCGCAGGGGTGGATGGCTCCCTGCTGGCCCGGGTGGTCCTGACCGCCGCTGTCGACGAAGTCGCGCGGCTGGCGCCGACGTGCTGCTCGCGGCACGGATGACGCGGCCGGCCACTGGACCCCGTGGTGCCTTCTCGGCACCTCCCCGCATTCCGCGCAACGACCGCTGTCCAGCCGACGGGAAGGCTGGCACAGTTCCCGAGGAATCGACGGCCGGAGACACTGTGTCGGACCAACTGCCGGACAACGGCACCCCGGCGACCTCGCACACGGGGGACCCCCCGGGGCAGATGCGACTGGCCGAGCTGGTGGACGAGCGCCCCGACCGGGGGCACGCCGTGGCGCGCACGCAGGACCGGATGCAGGGGCTGTTCGACGCGTTCCTCGACGTGTCCACGGGTCTGGACCTGGACGTGACGCTGCGCCACATCGTCGAGGCCGCCGTCGCGTTGATCGACGCGCAGTACGGAACACTGGGCCTGCTGGACGCCGATGGGCTGATGATCGGCTTCGTGCACGTCGGTCCCGATCCCCGACCGGCTCCCGAGCCCCGGCCGCCCGTGTCGGTGGACCGGGAGACGGTCAGCTTCCTGAGCGTGCCCGTCACCAGCCGCGGAGAGATCCTCGGGCACCTCTACCTCACCGCGAAGCGCACGTCGCTGTTCAGCGCCGAGGACGACACCGTCCTCACCGCACTGGCCAGAGCCGCCGGCATCGCGATCGCCAACGCGCGGCTGTACGAAGGAGCGGAGGTGGGCCGCACCTGGCTCGCCGCGGTCACCGACGTGCGGACCGCGCTGCTCCAGGGCCGGCCGCCGCAGGACGTCCTGGGCCTCGTGGTCGACCGCGTGGCCGTGCTGACCGGCGCCGCCGCGACGTTCCTGGTGCACGGCCCGGACGAGAACGGTTCCTACCAGCTCCGCGCGCACACCGGGGCGGCCCTGCAGGACCTCCCGGGGGTTGAACTGGACGAGCATGCCGGCCCGGTCCTGCGGGCGGTGGCGGAAGCGAGGGACGTCGTGCTGCTGGACATGAGCGGACCGGCGTCCTCCGGCGGTGCGGCGCGGGCCCGGTGGGGGCCGTGCATCGCTGTGCCGCTGCGCAGCGCGCTCGGTGGCGGGTCGGTCGTCATCGCCCTGCGCACAGCCGGCTCACCGCCCTTCGAGCCCTCGCTGGCCGCGCTGATCAGTGCCTTCGCCGACCAGACCGCGCTGGCCCTGGACCTGGCCGCCCGCCAGCAGCTGATCCGCCGGTCCGACGTGACCGAGGACCGCGACCGGATCGCCCGCGACCTGCACGACCACGTCATCCAACGGGTCTTCGCCGCCGGCTTGACCCTGCAGAGCGCCCTTCCTCGCATCGACGACGCGGAAGCGGCCACACGGGTCCGCTCGGCGGTGGAACAACTCGACGAGACCGTGCGGGACATCCGCACGACCATCTTCGACCTGCACACCTCCGACAGCGCCCGCGACGGCCACAGCCTCCGCCGCCGTCTGCTCGACATCGTCACCCAGACAGCCGGCGACCAGCTGCGACCCACGGTCCGGATGTCGGGTGCCGTCGACAACCTGGTCACCGGCGACCTCGCCGCCGATGTGGAGGCCGTCGTCCGAGAGGGGGTCAGCAACGCGGTGCGGCACGCCCAGGCAGGCGCGGTGATCGTGACGCTCGACGTCGCCGACGACGCCGTGGTGGAGGTCGTCGACAACGGCACGGGCATCGACCCGGCGGCACCCCGCAGCGGGCTGCGGAACCTGGAGGAACGAGCTCGCCGCCGAGGGGGCGGCGTCACGGCCGTGTGCCTGGAGGACGGCGGGACGCGCCTGCGCTGGCACGCCCCACTGCAGACCTGAGCCGTTCAGGCGCCGTTCAGCCGCCTGGGGACCGACCCGCCGCGGGGGCCTTCAGCTCGGTGGACAGGATCGCTGCCTGGGTGCGGCGCGCCATGCCGAGCTTGCCCAGCAGGTGGGACACGTAGTTCTTCACCGTCTTCTCAGCCAGGAACATCCGCTCGCCGATCTGCCGGTTCGTCAGCCCCTCGCCGATGAGCTCCAGGACGGTCCGCTCCTGGTCGCTGAGTCCGGCCAGCGGCCCCGCAGGCTCGGCGGCCCCCCGCATGCGCGCGAGCACCGCCGCGGTGGCGGCCGGGTCGAGCAACGACCCACCGGCCGCGACCGTGCGCACGGCAGTCACCAGGTCCTGGCCGAGCACCTGCTTCAACAGGTAGCCCGCGGCGCCGGCCATGATGGCCTGGAAGAGCGCCTCGTCATCGCTGTAGCTGGTCAGCATCACGACGCCGAGGTCGGGCAGCTGGGCCCGTAGGTCGCGGCACACCGTGACCCCGTCCCCGTCGGGGAGCCGCACGTCGAGGACGGCGACGTCCGGACGAAGCGCCGGGACCCGGCTCATCGCCTCAGCGGCGTTCTTCGCCTCGCCGACCACCGTGATGTCCGGATCGCTGGACAGGACGTCGGCGACCCCGCGCCGGACGACCTCGTGGTCGTCGAGCAGGAAGACTCGGATCGCCGACGGCTGGGCGGTGCTGCTCATGGCGCTCCTCGTCCGCACGAAGGACCCCCGCCGAGTGCTGGGGCTCGTCACGCGCAGCAACAGAACTCCACGCTAGTCGTGGTCCCGTCTCGAGGAGAACCAGAGCGCAGGCACGGTACGCGGGAGATGCTGCCCCCGGAGCAGGGACCTTGGCCCCTGCGACCGAAGACCGGTGACCCGGGCGCAGCAGGCCAGGAGCGGCCCAGGATGACCGCGTGACCAGAACCCGACGTCGTCGATGACCGAGCCGACCGCTGCGACCGGAACCGTCGAGCTGCCCGCGGACGAGTCCGGAGTGCGCCACCGGTCCGGTGATCGCCCGCTGGCATGCCTGCTCTTCGCCGAGGGTGCCCTGGTTGCGGCCGGCGCCGTGCTGGGCCCCCTCGTCCTCGACGTGCTGCACTACCGGACGTCGGCATCGGGGCTGGACCAGATCCTCGGCTCCGACCTCGCCGCACTCGCCGTCACGGCGCCGCTCTGCGTCTGGGTCGGCAAGCTGGCCCGGAACGGTCACCCGGCGGCGCCCGTGCTCGCCCTGGCGCCCGCCGGGTTCAGCGTCTACATCTGGACCCAGCTCCTGGTGGGCAGCGAGTGGGGCCGGTACCCCGGCAACGTCGAGTGGTTCTCCCCGCTCCTGCTCGGCATCGTGGGCGTCGGGGCCGCGGTTGCCGTCCGGGCCACCCGCGCGCTGCGCACGCAGCCCGGGCTCCGCTGGAGCCGGCGGATGGAGCGGGCCACCGGCTTGCTGATGCTGGGCGTGGCCGGCTTCGTCGTCGTGGGCATCCACCTGTCCTCGCTGGTCGACGCACTGCAGGAGCACCCGGTCAGCGCCGGGCTGCTCACCACGCCCAACGCCTTCTGGGTGGTCAAGGCGATGGACCTCGGCCTCATCGCGCCCGCCTCGCTGCTCATGGGCATCGGCTTGCTGCGCCGGCGCACGTGGGCGAGGGCCCCGGCTGCCGCCGTGCTGGGCGGGTACGCCCTACTGGGCTGGTCGGTGGCCGCGATGGGTTGGAGCATGGTGCGCGGCGGCGCCGTGGACGCTTCCCTGGGTCTGGCTGCCGGATCGACGGCCGTCGCGGCGGCCGTGACTGGATACGCCGTGGCCGTCTACCGCCCGCTCTTCCGGCGGGCTGCCTCGACATCGGCGCCCCAGGCCGTCCCCGCCGTGCTCAGCGCCGGCCCGTGACAGGGGCCGTGATCCGCCGCTCGGTCGTCCTCGGCTCCAGCGTCGCGCCGGACCTTCCCGGCCGAACGGGTACGACGCCCCCGGCACTGCGCCATGCGCGAGGGTGCCGCGTTGCCCGATGGCGCCATCGCCGTGCATGACCGACGAGCCCACGCCCACGCCCACGTCCGCGGCGGGGCCGTGCTGGCGGTGGTGCGTGGGGTCCGGCTCTCCCGTCCAGGGACCACGGGCCGTCCGTGCGGGGTCCGGCGCCCCTGCCGTCGACGCCTTCCGTCGTCCACGGTGGTCCCATGGACGCTGACAGCCGCCAGGGTCGGACGCTCGCCGCGAGGTTTCGTGCCCACGTCGTGAACCCGGTCGTCCGGGGCCTGCTCCGCTCGCCGGCGCACCGGGTGCTGTCCGGATCGGTGCTGCTCCTCGCATACACCGGCCGCCGATCAGGCGTGCGCCGGGAGCTACCGGCCATCTACGCCGCGCGCGACGGCCGCTTCGTCGTGATCGCCGGGCAGCCGGACACGAAGACGTGGTGGCGCAACTTCGCTGACGACGTGCGACCGGTGACCGTGACCGTGGCCGGCCGGCGCCATGACTGCGCGGCCCAACTCCTGGAGCCGGGCACCGCTGAGCACCAGCTGGCTCTCGACACCTACCGGCAGCGGTACCCCCGCGTACCCGTCGTCGACGGGACCCCGGTGCTCGTCCTCACCCCTGTCCCCGCAGGCAGCGCCGGACCACAGACCTTGGTCACTCGCGGAGAGACCGACGTCCCGATCGCCGGAGGTCAGCCGGCGGGTGCCCGGGGCGCCCCTCGAGTCGCTCCAGGCTCGTTCGTACCGGGACCGAAGTCGTCGCCCACGGGGTCTGCTGCACCCACCTGACGGTGGATGCAGCGGACCAGAGCTCGGACCTCGCTGATGAGCTGCTCGCTGTCGGTGTCCGCGGCGTAGTCGTGGGCCGCCAGTTCCGAGGAGATCTGGTCCGCGCGCCGGGCGGCGATGAGCAGGATGGCGCCCTGCATCGCAGCCAGGCAGCTGAGGATGAGGTTGAGCAGGATGAACGGGTAGGGATCGAACCCGCTGCCGCCGTTGCCGACCATCCAACCGGCCAGGAAGACCAACGCCGCGAGGACGAAGGTCCACGAGCCCATCCCGTTGCGCAGCCGGTCAGCGGCGCGCTCGCCGAGGGTCAGCTGGGCGCCACTCCTCAGGCCTGGATGACGCCGCGAGGTCGAGCGGGGACTGCGACGGTGAGCAGGAGCAACGGTCATGCCCCGCACGGTAGGACGACTCGGCGAGCCCGTCGGGGTGGTGCCGCCACCACCCGGTCGGTCCGGGGACGAAGGTCCCGTCGGCGAGGTTCCCACTACCCCCACCACCGAGGCCCGCGGCCGGTGGTGCGGCGGGGTCCGGTCGAGCACCGTCGGTTCCATGAGCGGATGCGACGTGGGGCGGCGCGCGACGGGCCGGGTGCCCCAGTGAGCGGGGAGCGGCTCCGGGTGCTCGTGACCTGGGCCAGCAAGCACGGGTCGACCGGCGAGATCGCGGCGGCCGTGGCGCGCGGCCTCCAGGCGTGTGACCCAGGCCGGGCCCGCGGCCTGATGGCGAGCGCCGTGCCCGTGGAGCAGCAGCCGGACCCGGCCGGGTTCGACGCTGTCGTGCTGGGCAGTGCCGTCTACGTCGGCCGATGGCGTGAAGAGGCCCGCCACTATGCGGCCGAGCACACCACGGCACTGCGCAGCCGGCCGGTGTGGTTGTTCTCCAGCGGGCCCATCGGTGAACCGCCGTTCCCGTCGGACGAGCCGTACGACGCCGAACCCCTGAGCCAACTCGTCGCAGCCCGCGGGCACCGGGTCTTCCCCGGACGCCTGGACAAACAGCTGCTGACGTTCGGCGAACGGGCGATGGTGACTGCCATGCGGGCACCGGTCGGCGATTCGCGTGATTGGGCTGCGGTGGCGTCCTGGGCGCAGGAGATCGCCGTCGCACTGTCCATGGATCGGACGGGGCCCCGCTCGTGAGCACGGCGCAGAGGACGACGCATGTCCACCGCTGAGCAGGAGCGCCTCCTCCACGTGCTCGACGTGGCGGAATGCCGGCGACTGCTCGCGACTGCGGCCATCGGCCGCATCGCCTTCACCGAATCGGCGATGCCGTCGATCCAGCCCGCCGCCTTCGCGATCAGCGGGGAGGACGTCGTCATCCCGACCGGCCTGGGCAGCAAGATGGCCGCGGGCAGCCGGGGCGCCGTGGTGGCCTTCGAGGTCGACGACTACGACGTGTTCGAGCGGACCGGGTGGAACGTCACCGTCATCGGCCCTTCCCGGTTGATCAGCGCCCGCAGCCAGGTAGCCGCGCTGGACGCCCTGGGCGTCCTGCCGTGGGCCCCCGCGACGACGCACTGCTACATCGCCGTCCACATGGCGGTGGTGCGCGGTCGCCGGATCTCACCGCCCGACTGAGTTCCCATCACCGGTCTGACGGCCACCCTGGCCGAGCCCTGTCAGCAAAGTGAGGAGTTCCTGTGCAGGTGAGCGACGTGATGACCTCCGAGGTGGTCACCGTGGGACCCGAGACCTCGGTCGAGGACGCCGCCGAGCTGATGGTCGCCGGGGGCTTCGCCGCCCTTCCCGTGGTCGATGGTCGCGGCAGGGTGGTCGGGATCGTCGCAGGGGCCGACGTCCGGCATGATCGGCTGCCCGACGACCCCCTCCGCCACGTGCGCCGGACCGGCCCGGGCGGCGCAACGGCCCCGCCGACGCTGGTCGGTGCAGTGATGAGGCGAGCGGTCCGCTCGGTGGAGCCGACCGCTGACCTCGCCGACGTCGCGCGACTGGTCGTGGACAACGCGCTGCGCAGCGTGCCCGTGGTCCACGACCAGACCATGGTCGGCATCCTCAGCCGAGGAGACGTCCTGCGCGCGCTCGTGCAGTCCGACGAGTCGATCCGCAGCGACGTCGCCGAACGCGTCGAGCACTGCACCGGAGAGGTGGGTGCGCCGCGGCCCCTCGCTCTCCCCGTTGGCGGCATCGTCGCGGTCCGGGTGCCGCCGATGCTGCCCCACGGCCGGCGCGCGAGCGCCACCGCCACGTCCCCAGGAGCTCTCCTGACTCCTGCGCGCACCGATCGGATGACCGGTGCTCTCCACCCGACGACCACGGAGCCGCTGCGGTGGGCGCCGCCGCGGCCGACGCCGGCCGGTCTGGTCCGGCAGGTGCGCGACGTGGTCGCCGACGCGCCGCGTTTCCTCACTGCGCCGGTGCTGCGGAGCTGGCACCTCCGCTGGGGTGCCAGCCCGGCGGAGGTCACCGGGCCGATGCCGGGTGACGACCTGTTCCCCCGGGCGCAGTACCGCTGCACCCGCGCGATCACCATCGCCGCGTCACCGGAGGAGGTGTGGCCCTGGCTGGTCCAGGTCGGCTGCCTGCGGGCCGGCTGGTACGCCGACGACCTCCTCGACAACGTGGCCCACCCCAGCGCCCGGCAGATCGTCCCCCAGCTCCAGGACCTGCAGGTGGGGCGGTGGTTGCCGATGGCCCCCACGCCGTCGGCGTCCTCGGCGTTCGTCGTGGACAGCGTCGAGGCTCCGCGCTGGATGCTGTGGCGCACGCCGAGCAGCAGTTGGGCCTGGCGACTGGTCCCACTGCCCGACGGTAGGACGAGGCTGATCACCCGGCTGCACGCGGTCTACGACTGGCGGCGGGCCAGCACCGCGCTCTGGATGCCGCTGATGGAGCTGGGCGACTTCCCGATGATGCGACGGATGCTGCGCGGGATCCGGGAGCGGGCCGAGGCCGAGCACCGCCGACTGGTCCCCCCACCGGTCGACGCCGGACGGCTCGCGCTGATCCGCGGCGTCCACACCGCAGCCTGGTTCTCGATCGAGTCCTGCGTGGCGTACCTGCTGTGGTCCGGCGCGGTCGGCCGCAGCGACCGGCGGGCCGCCGCGGCCGCGGCGGTCGTCGCCGGTGAGTGCCTGGTCTTCACGGCCGACGGGTTCCGCTGTCCCATGACCGGGCTGGCCGAGGCCGCCGGCGCTCGCAGCGGATCGGTCACCGACATCTACCTGCCGACCCGGCTCGCCGAGAACCTGCCGGCGATCCACCTGCCGCTGCTGGCACTGATCGGCTGGCTGCACTGGCGGACCGTCCGCCGCAGATCTGGAGTCGGCCCGCTCCGGTGGACACCCCGAGCTCGGGCACCACGCCCGAGGACGGGGTCCTGATGGGCCGACCGGGCACGTACCCGCCGGAGTTCCGGGAGCAGGCCGCTCGGCCCGTGGAAGACGTGGGCGCCCAGATCGAACCGCCCCGGCGCGTCCGGGGCGGTTCACACCACATGGCGTCGGCGTGCCGTCACGTCGTGCGCCTCCGCCGGCGATGTCCGACCGCAGTTGCCGGTGGACACCGACGGCGCCGCGGGTGACCAGCAATCGCGCGAGGCCCCGGGTGGGCCGTGGACGCGCCCGGCGCCGAGCACCGCTCAGGCGCAGGCGGTCTCCCCCACGGGGTGCTGCGGCGGGTGGACGAACCACCCCGCCGCCTCACACCCGGCTCATCGGAGCCGACGACCCGGTGGCTGTCGGACTCGCGTCCGCACTCCCCCGCTCGTCGGCGGCAAGTCGCTGGAGGAGCTTGTCGCCTTCGACGTCGAGGTCGGGCAGCAGCCGGTCCAGCCAGCGCGGGAGCCACCAGGCGCGGTCGCCGAACATCGCCATCACCGCCGGGACGAGGGTGAGGCGGATGAGGAAGGCGTCGATCGCGATGCCGATCGCGAGGGCGAAACCCATCTGCTTGACCATCGGGTCGGCGTTGAAGATGAACCCCGCGAAGACCGCGATCATGATGACGGCGGCGGCGACGACGACCCGGCTGGCCTGCGTGAACCCGTGGACGACGCTGTCGGTCCCACGGTGCCCGTGCACGTGCGACTCGCGCATCGAGGAGACCAGGAACACCTGGTAGTCCATCGCGAGGCCGTAGAGCACGCCGGTCACGATGATCGGCAGCATGCTCATCACCGGTGTGGTGGTGTCGACGCCGAAGAGGGCCTGGAGCCAGCCCCACTGGAACACCGCGGTGGTGGCGCCGAACGTGGCCAGGATGGACAGCAGGAACCCCACCGTGGCCTTGACCGGGACGAGGATCGAGCGGAAGACCAGCAGCAGCACGATCAGTGAGAGCCCCAGCACGACCGCGAGGTACACGGGCAGCACGTCGGTGAGCCGCTCGGACACGTCGATCCCCATGGCGGTGAGGCCGGTGACGCCGATGTCGACGCCCAGCTCGGCCTCGTACCGGTCCGACAGATCGCGAACCGCGGTGACCACGTCCTTCGTGGCCTCATCGGTCGGCCCGGTGGTGGGGATGACCGACAGCAGGGCGGTGGTCCCGTCGGCGCTCGTGCCGGCCGCGGTGGCGGTCTGGACCCCGTCGAGGCGGGCCAGGTCGGTGACGACGGCGTGGACGTCTGCCGGGCTCACGGCCGCTCCGGGTTCGGTGGAGGTCGCGACGACGATCAGCGGACCGTTGAGCCCCTCACCGAAGCTCTCGGCGACCGCGTCGTAGCCCTGCCGCTGCGCGGTGTCGGTGTTGTAGTTGCCGCCCGAGGGCAGGCCCAGATTCATGCTCGCGATCGGCACGGCCAGCAGCGCGGCGACGGCCACCACCACGGCGGCCACGGGCCGGCGGTGGCGGGCGACGAAGGTGGCCCAGCGGTGCGACAGCGACCGCCGGGACTCGACGGCCGAACCCGTGGCGTGCCCGGCCCGGGCCTTCGGTGAGCAGATCCGCTCCTCGACCAGGCCCAGCAACGCGGGCAGGAAGGTGAGAGCGACGAGGACGGCGATGGCCACGGTGCCGGCGGCGACGAGCGCCATCGAGGAGAGCAGCTCGATCTGCACGACGAGGAGGGCGACCAGGGCGATGATCACCGTGGTGCCGGCGAAGAAGACCGCACTGCCAGCGGTGCCCACGGCGCGGGCGGCCGCCTCCTTCGCATCCAGTCCATGGTCCAGGATCAGCCGGCGCTGGCGGTTGACGATGAACAGCGCGTAGTCGATGCCGACGGCAAGGCCGAGCATGAGGGCCAGGACGACGGACATGGAGTTCAACTCGAACAGGTGAGACAGTGCGAAGGTCCCGCTGATGCCGGTGCCGACGCCCAGGAGCGCGGTCGCCAGGGGCAGCCCGGCGGCCACGAGCGAGCCCAGGGTCACCACCAGCACGACGGCGGCGACGGCCAGTCCGACGATCTCGCCGACCCCGATCACCTCGGGGATGGTCTGCAGCGTCGCCCCCGGCAGCACCGTGATGCCGGCTGCCTCCGTTGGCCGCTCGGCCGCGGCGAGCGTGTTCTCCACCGTGTCGGTGGGCAGCTCGACGACCTGCTTGGTGAACTGGAACTGCAGGATGACGATCTTGCCGTCAGGCGAGACGGTGGCGCCCAGCACCGGCTGGCCGTCGACCACGAGCGTGCCCGGCGGCAGCGCGGTGGCAGGCCCGCCGCCAGCCGGCGTCGCCGCCTGCTGCTGCGCGGCGAGCAGGTCGGCCGGGTCGATCACCACGTCCTGGTCGTAGATGTCGGCCGCCGCGTCGGCGACCGCGGCACCGAGCTCAGGGGAGTCGATCCGCTCCCCGTCGGGCGCCTGGAAGATCAACTGCCCCTGCCCCCCGGCGGCCTCGGGGAGATCCCGGGCCAGCTGGTCGATGACCTCCTGGGCGGGGGTCCCGTCGATCCGCAGCTCCGTGCTCATCCGGGGCGGATCGAGGGCGAGGGTGGTGACGAGGACGGCCAGCAGGACCAGCCAGGCCCCCAGTACGCGGATCGGGTGCGCATAGGCGGCCCGGCCGAGGCGGTACAGGAACGTGGACACGAGAGGATGCCTCCAGGGGGCTGGGTCACGGTCGCAGCGGGCTCGAACTGATAGTTCACTATCGTGATAGTGAACTATCAGTTTGGCTACCAGGCGCGGGTGTGCGCTCCGCCACCTGCGACGGTGTCGACGACGAGGAGCGCGAGCGCATGACCGACCGAGCCACGCGGAGACGGCGCAGCGACGCGACCTCGAACGCCGACCGCGTGGTCGCGGCCGCCCGGCGGGTCTTCGCCCGGGAGGGGCAGGCGTCGCTCGAGGAGGTCGCCGGCGAGGCCGGCGTCGGCATCGCGACGCTCTACCGGCACTTTCCGAACCGGGAGGCCCTGACCGGGGCGGTGTTCCGCCTCCTCCTGGACGAGGAGGTGGCACCGATGGTGACGGCGATCTCGCGGGAGGAGCCGCCTCGGCGGGCGTTCATGCTCATCGCCGAGCGGCTGCTCGACCTGATCGACCGCGAGCGGGGCCTGATCAGCTCCCTGACGAGCTTCGCCGTCCTCGCCGAGGACCTGCTCACCGAGTTCGTCGAGCCGTTCGGCGTCCTGCTCCGCACCGCGCAGGAGGCGGGCGATGTCCGCGACGACCTGGTGCCCGACGACATCCCCCGCGTGCTGCAGATGCTCATCCTCGGTCTCTCCACCACGCCACCGCCGCTGCGCCGGCGCTACATCTCCCTGATGTTCGACGCGTTCACGCCCGGCAACCCCGAGCCGCTGCCCCCACTGACCGCCGAGGTCTCCCTCGCCGAGGTGCGCACCGGGATCGCCGCACTCGCGGCGACCCGCCCAGCGCATCCGCCCGATGCGGAGCGCCCCTGACGCCTGGTGGAGCCGCCCGCTCAGAGGCCAGCGGCGTCCACCAGTCGCGAACCCGATGAGACCGGCCGGTACCAGCGTCGCCCCCTGGCGCAGCAACCGGGGCACGGCGTGCTGGCCGCTGGTCCCCGGCTCCCCGCTCGATCACGCCCGCGAGCTCAGGCCGGCCGGTGCTGCGCCGCTCCGGGCGTGGCTGCCCCGGCGAGCCGGTGCACGTCGAGGTGGAGCAGCTCGGCCTCATCCGGTCCGGCGACCGGCGGGTACATCGACCCGGCCGCGCCGAGGTCGACGCCGGCCCGCGCGTGGCCTACGACGAGCGTGGTCCCGAGGTCGGGCCGATCAGACGCCTTCCGGTCCGAAGACCTGCACCCCGAACCGCTGTTCCACGTACCGGCCGAACCGGTACTTCATCTCGGGTCCCTCGATGCCCTTCGGCGGCCCCGTGCGCCATTCGTCCTGCGGCTCGATGTCGACGACCGCCAAGGTGTAGGCGGGGTCCTGCCGCTGCTGCTCCAGCACCGCCAGCAGGTCGTCCTGCGTCTGCACGTCGACGACCCGGCGGATACCCGCGGCGCGGGCGACGCCCGCGTAGTCCGTGGTGTCCGCGTTCACCAGCGGCAGTTCGCCGATGACCCGGTAGCTGTGGTTGTTCAGCATGAGGTGCAGCAGGTTCGGCGCCTGCACGCTGGCCTGCGTGAGCACCCCACCGAGGTTCATGGCGAACGCACCGTCGGTGTCCAGCAGCCAGAACCGCCCTTGCGGGAGCCCCAGTGCCATGCCGAGCGCGAACGAGGACGCGAATCCCATTCCGTCGAGCAGGTAGAAGCTGTCCTTGCTCTGCGTCGCCTTGAACCAGCCGTGACCGGCCGACCCCAGCGAGGTCACCACGAGCTCGTCCTGCCATTGACCGGCGAGCGTCTCGAAGAACTGTGCCTCCTTCATGTCTTTCCTTCCTGCGGAGCCGTGAGGCTCAGACGATGCCCTGGAGGAGCTTCTTGGTGAAGAACACGACGTAGGGACGCTTCTGGATCCGGCTGTGCTCGTAGTAGTCGGGCAGCCGAGCGATGTCCGAACGGGAGGACACGATCTGGTACGGGATGTCGAAGGTCTGCAGGTACGGCCGCAGGCGCCGACCCTGGACCTCCTGGTAGACCCGGATGTCGTCACCGTCCCCGCGCAGGCTCGACAGGATGAACAGCGGGATGCCGTGCCGCTCGCTGATGGTCGCGAACTCGCAGGCCGAGGCCATCAGGCCGGTGCCACCCATGACAGCCACGCTCCGAGCGCCCGTCATGAACCCGCCGCAGCAGATGCCGACGATCTCGGACTCCCGGGCCACCCGGACGTGCGTGATGTCCGGGTCCCCGTCGACCGATTCGATGATCGGCGCCACCCAGTCGTCGGGCAGGCTGGCGGCCAGGGACACCCCCGCCTCGCGCAGGGCGGCCCGCACCTCCTCGCCGACCTGCATCGCCGCGTCAGCTATCCGCATGTGCCTTTCCCTTCTCGTGATGGTGGGCGGTGCATCAGCGCGCTCGGACCTGGTAGCGCAGCAGTCGCGCCTCCAGGGCGCCGAAGGCCTGCGTCACCACGACGCCGAAGGCCACGATCAACAACAGGTACGCGAAGACCTCCGGGACGCGGATGCGCGCCGCGTTCTCCGCGATCCGGAAACCGAGACCCGCGTTGGCGCCGAACATCTCGCCGATGACCACGCCGGTCAGTGCACGACCGGTGGCCAGCCGGATGCCCGCGAGGACGAGCGGGAAGGAGCCGGGCAGCACCACCTTGCGCAGCAGCTGCCAGCGGTCCGCCATGAACGAGTGGCCGACCCGCAGGTAGGGCTCCGGGACGTTCTTCACCCCGACCGTGGTGTTGACGATCACGGGGACCACCGCGAGCAGGAAGGCGATCAGCAGGACGGAGTTGAAGCCCAGGCCGACCCAGAGGATGAGCAGCGGGTAGATCGCGGTCAGGGGGGTCGAGTACAGGAACCACACGAAGGGCTCGAGTGCGTAGTCGAACACGCGGACCCGACCGGCGAGCATGCCGAGCGAGATGCCGATGACCGCAGCGAGACCGAGCGCCAGCCCGTACTCGGCCATGGTGACCAGCAGGTGCTCGGTGACCCGTCCGGCGACGATCTCGTTGACGAGCGTCACCACGATCACCGACGGTGGCGGCAGGACGAAACTGTCCAGTCCGAGCACCCAGGGCAGCAACTCCCAGGCGCCGAAGAACAGCGCCACCCCCAGGACTTTCAGTGATCGGTCGCTGGACAGTGCGCGACCGACCGGATGCTCCAGCACGGCGTTCATGAAGGCCTCCACGAGGACAGCCGGCGCTCGACCGCGGAGAGGCCACGGATCGCCAGATACGCGAAACTGCTGACCAGCAGCACGAGGAACAGCAGGGCGTCGGTGCGCATCGCCTGCCCGTAGGTGGAGATCAAGTTCCCCATCCCCGACAGCGACACGAACATCTCGGCAGTGATCACCGCGATGATGGCCTGGCTGAAGCCCTGCCTCAGCCCGGTCATGATCGACGGAATGGCGCCCGGGATCATCACTTTGCGGAGGATGAAGCTGCGCGGGGCCATGAACGACCGGGCGGCTCTGATGAGCGAGGGGTCCACGTCCTTGACCCCGGAGATCGTGTTGATGAGCACCATGAAGAAGGTGCCGAGGAAGACCATCACGATCTTGCTGCCGAGGCCGAGGCCGAACCAGATGACGAGCACCGGGTAGATGGCCAGTCGCGGGGTGACGTACAGAGCCATCACCACCGGGTCGGCCAGCGTCCCGATCACGCGGTAGTACCCGAGGACGAACCCGACAAGCACCGCGGCCACGACCCCCAGGCCGTAGCCGACCAGCAGCTCCGTGCCGGTGGTCACGACGTGCGGCAGCATGTCGGTGCCGGTGAACAGCTCCGCTCCCGCCGCGGCCACCGCGGTCGGTGAGCTGTAGAAGCGCTCGTCGAGGAAGCCGGTCATCGAACCGACCTGCCAGGCGGCGATGAACGACAGCGCGCTGGCCGTCCGCACCAGGCGCGGACGTTCCCCCAGCTGCGCCCAGACGCGCGCACCCATCGCCGGTGCGGCCGCCTGGTCGGGAACGGGTGGTGCGGTGGGTGTGATGACGGTGCTCCCGCTCATGACGCCTGTACTGCGGCCAGCGTCGGCTCGTTGTCGTGGAGCAGGTGCCAGAGGTGCTGGCGCATCCGCACGAACCGCGGGTCTGCCTTCACATCGATCGTCCGCGGGCGCGGCAGGTCCACCGGAAGGATCTCCCGGATGCGTCCCGGCCGGGCCCGCATCACCACGACGCGGTCGGCGAGGTAGATGGCCTCGTCGATGTCATGAGTCACGAAGACGACCGTCTTGCCGGTCTTCTGCCAGATCTGCAGGAGCTCCTCCTGCATGCTCTCCCGCGTCTGGGCATCCAGCGCTCCGAAGGGCTCGTCCATGAGCAGGATGTCGGGCTCGATGGCCAGGGCCCGCGCGATGCCCACCCGCTGGCGCATGCCGCCCGACAGCTCGTGGGGGAAGCGGTCCTCGAACCCGTTGAGCCCCACGAGGTCGACCAGTTCGCGCGCCTTGGCATGGCGCTCCGCCTTGCCGACCTTGCGGATCTCCAGGCCGAAGGCGATGTTGTCCAGGACCGACCGCCACGGCAGGAGTGCGAACTCCTGGAAGACGACCGCCCGGTCGCGGCCGGGGCCGTTCACCAGGCCACCGTGGACGCGGATCTCGCCGCCGTGGATGGGCAGCAGCCCGTCGATCGCGTAGAGGAAACTGGTCTTACCGCAGCCGGACGAGCCGACGATGGTGACGAACTCACCCCGCTCGATGGACAGGTTCAGTCCGTCCACGGCCAGGACGCTGCTGTTGTTCTTGGAGGTGTAGCGGATCGTGACGTCCCGCGCCTCGACGACGGTTTCGCTCATGTCTTCCCTCGCTCGGGGGCAGGCCGGGTAACCCAAACGGGCCCGGCCGGTTCGGATCGGGTCGGGTGCTGCGTCTCGGGGTGGTGTCGCCATCCGTCGGCCGGCGGCGTGCAGACGCCGGCCGACGGATGAAGGGGTCAGCCGGCGTCCACGAACCGGTCGTCCCACCAGCGCTCGAGCTCCCAGGGCTCGGTCACGTCGCCGGCGGTCACCGCCGTCTCCCAGAAGGCGGACATGGCGTCCTCGCTCGGCAGCGCGCCAGAGGAGACGAAACCCGGGATCAGTTCGTCGTAGGCGCGTTCCGCGTACTTCGTCTCGATCTTGAACTCGTCGGCGATGATCCGCACCGTCTCGTCCCGGTTGGCCGCCGCGAAGTCGATCGCCTCGCTCATGCCGCGCAGGAAGGCCCGCATCGTGTTCGGGGAACCGTCGATGACCTCCTGCTTGGCGTAGACGACCTCCTTGGGCCAGTCGGTCGCGATCTCCTCGGCCTGCGTGGCGAGCAGCTTGAAGCCCTCCTCCTCCGCCTGGTACTTCGTGGGCGGGCTGAGGAAGGCCACGTCGATCGTGCCGGAGCGCAGGGCGGCGAAGGCGTTCGACGTGGTGCCGACCTTGACGATCTCCAGGTCCTTCTCCGGGTCGAGGCCGTTCTCCTTGGCGATGGCCTTCAGCAGCAGCTCGGTCAGCGAACCCGGGCTCGTCACGGCGAACTTCTTGCCCTTGAGGTCCTCCCAGCCCTTGTACTGGGGCTGCATGTACCAGGAGAAGTCGGCCACGTTCATCCCGCCCCAGACGACCCTGACGTCCTGGCCGCCCTTGATCATGTTGAGGGCGCCCTGCAGTGCGGCGACGTTGACGTCCACGGCATCGCCGGCGAGGGCCTGCACCACGTCCGCGTCGCCCTTGAACTCGATGATGTTCACGTCGAGCCCTTCGTCCTCCCAGAAACCCTGCGCTCGGGCGACGTAGGCCGGCAGGAAGGCCAGGACCTTCAGGGACAACCCGACGTCGATCTGGGTCTGCTCGAGGGCGTCTCCGCCCGGAGCCCGGGGGGCGGGTTCGTCCTGGCTGCCGGTGCCGCACGCGGTGAGACACAGGGCGGCCAGGAGCACGGTTGCGATCCCGCGGCGACGGTGTCGTCCGGCTGCGGTGCGTCGACGTACACGGAACATCGTTGACATCCTCGACTCGGAGTGAGTACGTGCTGGAAGAGAGGTTCGCTGTGGTGCTCGTCGGTCTGTGACGGAGAGAACACTCCGGCGCAGCGGCCCCACAAGACCGATGTACCGCCCACCGGAACGTGCAGGTGGGGCCCGCGGAGTCAGGCCACGACGTCGGGTGGAGCCCGTCCTGGCAGATCGATCGATGCCCACGTTCCGGCCAGCGGCACGCGTGGCTTGCGAACGGTCTCGGTCGCTTGCGACCGTGCCGATCCGATGGTCGGGCGGCGGGGAGCGGACATGACGCAGACCCCGAGCCGCCCCGGACCGGAAGAGGAGGACGAGCATTGGCCAGCCAGGAGGACGGGCGCCATCCGATCCGGCTCATCGTCGGCATCAGCGGCGCATCCGGTGCCATCTACGGGGTCCGGGCGCTGGAGTTGCTCCAAGGGCTCCCCCACGTGGAGACGCACCTGGTGATGACCAGCGCTGGTCAGGCGACGCTCTCCTACGAGACGAGCTACACCGTCGGCTCCGTGCGGAAGCTGGCGGATCACGTCCACAGCGACCGCGACATCGGAGCCACCATCGCCAGCGGCTCCTTCCGCACCGCAGGCATGCTCATCGCCCCGTGCAGCATCAAGACGCTGTCGGGTATCGCGACGTCCTTCGGCTCCAGCCTCATGGTCCGCGCTGCAGACGTCGTCCTGAAGGAACAGCGGCGACTGGTCCTCCTGCTACGCGAGGCCCCCCTCCACCTCGGGCACATCCGCCTGATGCAGATGGCCGCGGAGGCCGGCGCGGTCATCTCTCCACCGGTGCCGGGCTTCTACGCCCGCCCGACCACGATCGACGACATCGTCAACCACAGCGTGTCGCGCGCGCTGGACCTGTTCGGCCTCGACGTCGGGGCTGTGCGGCGATGGGACGGGCTCCAGCCGGGCGACGCACCACCGCAGCCGTCCGACGACCCGGGAGAGCCGTGACCCGGTCCGACCAGGACAGCGTCCTGGAACCCGCCGCGCTGGCGCTCTGGCAGCGGCTCCTGGCCCGTCGTCCGGACCACACCGGCGGCGAGGCGATCGTCGTCGCGACCTCCAGCCGGCCGCCGGCCGTGTCTCTGCTGACCGCGTCGAGCGTCCGGCTCCGCGGCACGAGGCTCACCCTGGCCGTGCACTCCGCCAGCTCGGTGGCCCGCCTCGACGCCGACTCCGCGACCTTGCTGTCGGCCCTCGACGGCGCCACTCTGCGGCTGTACGGCTCCATCGTGGACCGGCGCACGCAGGACCACGTCACCGTCGTGGACGTGGACGTGGACGCGGTGGCAGCGCTCCACGAGGACCCGTGGGACTTCCACGTCGCCTTCACCACGGCACGGCCCGATGCCGCCCGGCCGCTGCTGTCCTACTGGGCCGGGCTCAGCAGCTGGCTGGACCGGGACGACGGCTCGCTGCCGCCGGCCCCTTCCTGACGTCAGCCGCCCCGGCTCGGCGGCGGTGACCAGCGCGGGACCTCCGCACGGCAGCGGGCGGGCGGCACGTCGTTCCGCACACCGGCACGCCGCCCTTGTAGGGCTGCGACGGCGGATCCAGCCTGGCAGGGCGCGACGCGCAGTGCGTTCCGTCCGCGGTCGACCCCGCGCCGGTCACCTGATCGCTCCCACGCCCACCACGATCCCCGGGTCCGGCCGCTCGCCGGTGAGGACCTCTTCGAAAGGCGGACCCCCCGTGGCCACCCCAGGATTCGACAGCCTGCAGAGCTTCCTCGACGCCCTCGAGGCCGACGGGCAACTCGTGCGCGTCAAGGGATCGGTGGACCTCGACTTCGAGGCCTCGGCCGTGGCACGTGCCCTGCCCGAGACCGCACTGCTGTTCGAGGACGTCGTCGGCGTCGACATGCCGCTGGCGATGAACGTGTTCGGCAACTACCGGATGCTCGAGCTGGCGTTCGGCGTCGACCGCGCCTCCCTGCTGACGCACTACATGGAGCTGGTCCAGCACCCCGTGGCCCCGCGGAAGGTGGAGACGGGGCCCGTGAAGGACGTCGTCCTCCTCGGTGACGAGTGCGATCTGAGCCGGCTGCCCACCCCCCTCTACAACGAGTTCGACGGCGGTCGGTACGTCGACGCCGCGGTCGCCGTGTGCCATGAGCCGGCGCTCGGCAGCAACCTGTCGATCCAGCGCCTGCAGGTCACCGGCCCGCGCCGGATGGGCATCTGGTCCGCCCCGAGCCACCACCTGAGCGTCTACTACTCCCGCGCGGAGGAGAAGGACCAGCCGCTCGAGGTCGCCTTCGCCATCGGCTGCGACCCGTACGTGCAGCTCGCCTCCCAGGTCTACGCGGCCACAGATCTCGACGAGTACGAGGTGGCCGGCGCGCTGCGCGGCGCCCCGATCGACCTGGTGAAGTGCGAGACGCTCGACGTCTGGGTCCCCGCCAACGCCAACATCGTCATCGAGGCGCGGATGCTCCCCCACGTCCGCGAGATGGAGGGGCCCTTCGGCGAGTTCCCGGGCTACTACGGAGCTGCCGGCATGCGGCCCGTCCTCGAGGTCACGGCGATCACGCACCGCCGCGACGCCATCTGCCAGGGCATCCGTCTCGGCAAGCCCCCGGCGGAGAACGTGTACATGACGGCGCTGCCGAAGGCAGCGGAGGTGTACCGGCTGGTCAAGCAGGTC
>JAOPWO010000392.1 GCA_025965635.1 Modestobacter sp.
CGTCGCCCGAGCGGTCGAGGTAGTCGTGGAACTCCGCCTCGAAGCGCAGGATGTCGGCGACCGGCACCTCGTCGAGCTTGCCGTTCGTGCCGGCCCAGATCGACACGACCTGCTTCTCGACCGGGAACGGCGAGTACTGGGGCTGCTTCAGGAGCTCGGTGAGGCGAGCGCCGCGAGCGAGCTGACGGCGCGAGGCCTGATCGAGGTCGGACGCGAACATCGCGAACGCCTCCAGCGAGCGGTACTGAGCCAGTTCGAGCTTCAGCGTGCCGGAGACCTTCTTGATCGACTTCACCTGCGCGTCGCCGCCGACGCGCGAGACCGAGATGCCGACGTCGACCGCGGGACGCTGGTTGGCGTTGAAGAGGTCGGACTGCAGGAAGATCTGGCCGTCGGTGATCGAGATCACGTTGGTCGGGATGTACGCCGAGACGTCGTTCGCCTTGGTCTCGATGATGGGCAGACCCGTCATCGATCCGGCACCGAGCTCGTCGGACAGCTTCGCGCAGCGCTCCAGCAGACGCGAGTGCAGGTAGAACACGTCGCCGGGGTACGCCTCGCGTCCCGGCGGGCGGCGCAGGAGCAGCGATACGGCGCGGTAGGCCTCGGCCTGCTTCGACAGGTCGTCGAAGATGATCAGGACGTGCTTGCCGCTGTACATCCAGTGCTGGCCGATGGCCGAGCCGGTGTAGGGCGCGAGGTACTTGAAGCCGGCCGGGTCGGACGCGGGCGAGGCGACGATGGTCGTGTACTCCATCGCGCCGGCGTCCTCCAGCGCAGCCCGGGTGGCCGCGATGGTGGAGCCCTTCTGACCGACCGCCACGTAGATGCAACGCACCTGCTGGCTCGGGTCGCCGGTGGCCCAGGCCTGCTTCTGGTTGATGATCGTGTCGAGCACGATGGCCGACTTGCCGGTCTGCCGGTCGCCGATGACCAGCTGACGCTGGCCGCGGCCGATCGGCGTCATGGCGTCGATCGCCTTGATGCCGGTCTGCATCGGCTCGTGCACCGACTGGCGCTGCACCACGCTGGGCGCCTGCAGCTCCAGGGCCCGGCGGCCGGTCGTGGCGATCGGGCCGGCGCCGTCGATGGCATTGCCCAGCGGGTCGACGACCCGGCCCAGGTAGCCGTCGCCGACGGCCACCGAGAGCACCTCGCCGGTGCGGCGGACCGTCTGGCCCTCCTCGATGCCGGCGAAGTCGCCGAGGATGACGACGCCGACCTCGCGCACGTCGAGGTTCAGTGCCAGGCCGCGCACCCCGCCCTCGAACTCGAGGAGCTCATTGGTCATGACCGAGGGCAGGCCCTCGACCCGGGCGATGCCGTCACCGGCCTCGGTGACGATCCCGACCTCCTCACGGGAGACGTCCGGGCGGTAGTCACTGACGTAGTTCTGGATGGCACTGCGGATCTCGTCCGCGGAGATCGTCAGCTCGGCCATGGCTCTGCGTCCTCTTCCTGCTGGTTCGTGAGTGGTGCGGTTCTGACGCTGTCGGTCGGGGTCAGCCGGCCAGCTGCCGGCCGGCGGTCTCGAGTCGGTGCGCGATGCTGCCGTCGATGATCTCGTCGCCGACACGGATGACCAGACCGCCGAGGACGGCCGGGTCGACCTGCACCTGCAGCCCGATGCTCCGCCCGTAGAGGCGCTCGAGCACCTCGGCCAGCCGGCGTTCCTGGACCGCGGTCAGGGCGACCGCACTGGTCACGTGCGCGACGTGCTTCCCGCGGCGATGGGCTGCCACCTCGGAGAGCCGCTCCACGACGTTCTCCGCGTTGTGCACGTTCGGGCTGGTCAGCGAGTTCCGGACCAGCCGCTCGGTCACCGGGCTCACCTTGCCGGCGAGCAGGCGGTCGAGCAGTGCGGTCTTGCCCTCACGGGGAGCGGTCCGGTCTCCGAGGATGCGGAGCAGGTCGTCGTCCCCGGCGATGATCCGGCCGAACCGGAACAACTCGTCCTCGACGCCGTCCAACTCCGCACGCGCCTCGGCGGCGTCGAGGGCCGCCTCGACCGCGAGGGTCTCGGTGGCCTCGACGAGGTCGAGCGGACGGGACCAGCGCTGCCGGACCACGGCTTCCACCACCGTCAGCGCGGCCGGGGAGACCTGCGCGCCCAGCAGCCGGCGGGCGAGCCCGGTCCGGTCGTCGGGGCGCGCGGAGGCGTCCGACATCGCCCGGCGCAACGAGGGCTGCGCCTCGAGCAGGTGAGCCACCGCGAACAGCTCATCGGCGAGGGCGAGCAGGGTGTCGCCCCGGCGGATGCTCGGGGCCCCCTGCGTCTGCGCGGCGAGCGCTGCGCGCGCCTCGTCCATGGCCGCCCGGCTGGAGGCGTGCATCAGCGCTCGCCCTGCGGGACGTACGCCGACGCACCGCCGCGACCGTCGCCGGCGGTCGCGGACGACATGCCGTCGAGCTGGTCCAGGAACCGGTCGACGGTGCCGCTGCGACGGGCGTCCTCGGCGAGGGACTCGCCGACGACCCGGCCGGCCAGGTCCACGGCCAGCTGGCCGATCTGCCCGCGCAGCTGGTTGACCACCTGCTGCCGGTTGGCCGCCAGCTGCTCCTCGCCGCGGGCGACGATCCGGGCGGACTCCTCCTGGGCCTGGGTGCGCAGCTCCTCGAGGATCTGCTGCCCTTCGGCCCGGGCGGCGTCACGGATCTGCGCGGCCTCCGTACGGGCCTCGGCCAGCTGGGCACGGTACTGGTCCAGCGCAGCCTTGGCCTCGGCCTGCATGTCCTCGGCCCGCTCGATCCCACCCTCGATCGCCTCGCGACGGGCGACGAACGTCTTCTCCATCTGCGGGAAGACGAACTTCGCCAGCACGAAGTACAGGATCCCGAAGGCGATGATCCCCACGATGATCTCGCCCACCGGTGGGATCAGCGGGTTGTGCGCCTCGGCAGCCAGGATGTTCATGCTCTGCACGTCCCTACGTCAGCTGTTGGGGGCCCGGTGGAGGACCGGGTCACTGACCGAAGATGAAGGGGACGACCAGGCCGATCAGCGCGAGCGCCTCGGAGAGGGCGGCACCGAGGAAGGCGTAGGTACGGGTGAGGCCAGCGGACTCGGGCTGGCGGGCGGTGGCCTGGATGTAGGCCGCCCACACGATGCCGACACCGATGCCGGGGCCGATGGCGGCGAGGCCGTAGCCGACCGAGCCGATGCTGCCGGTCAGCTCTGCGAGAACGTCCATTGCGGGGTGTTCCTCCTGTGTCGGTCGCCCGGATCAGTCCCGGGCGGCTGGCGGGGTCGTGCGGATGGTGCGGATCAGTGGCCGCGCGAGGCGGGGTGGATCAGTGTGCGGGCTCGACGGCGCCGTTGAGGTACGTGGCCGTCAGCACGGTGAACACGTAGGCCTGGAGCACGATCACCAGCAGCTCGAAGAACGTCATGATGATGGCCATGAGCAGGGAGAACGGCGCGAAGATCACCGAGAAGTTCCCGACCTGGAGCAGGTAGACCGCCCCGAGGGAGAACACCACGAGCAGCATGTGCCCGGCGAACATGTTGGCGAAGAGCCGGACCGCCAGGGTGAACGGCCGGATCACGAAGACCTGCAGCAGCTCGATCGGCGTCACGAGGATCAGCGCCGCCGCCGGCACGCCCGGCGGGATGGCGGCGTCCTTGAAGTACTTGGCCGCGCCCTGCTCCCGGATGCCGACGTAGTTGTAGAGCACCCAGACGAACACCGCGAGCACCAGCGGGAACGCGAACTTGCTCATCGGCGAGATCTGCAGCCCCGGCACGATGCTCATCGCGTTGTTCGCGAGGATGAAGAAGAACAGCGACCCGAGGAAGGGCGCGAACGGCAGCCCCTTGGGGCCGATGACGTCGCGGGCGATGCCGTCGCGGACCACGGAGTAACCGCTCTCGGCCAGCCACTGCAGCTTGCCCGGCACGATCCCCGGCCTGCGCATCGCGGTGACCAGGAGAACCAGGATCAGCGCCGTGGCGAAGAAGAGGATGAACGTGATGCGGGTGAACTCGAAGTCCACACCGAGCAGCGAGAACGAGACCAGCGGCTCGGGGTAGAACTCCTCGATGGTCGGCGACTGGAAGCCGCTGTCGCCCTCGGCGCCTTCGGCGGCGAGAACGTTGACGAGCGCGAGGGCGCTGGAGGTCACCGTTGTCCCTTCTGCGTCCCGGGCTGGCTCCGTCGTCCGCCCGAGGTGGTCCTGCCTGCTCCCCGACCGGCCGGAGGCACGGGCGGGGCGTACTTCATGACCACGATGTAGATGGCCACACCGAGACCGAGGATCGTGCCGATGAGGACGAAGAACTCCGTTCCCAGCCAGCTGTCGAGCGCGAGCCCGGCACCACCCCAGACGATCAGACCGGAGAGCATCGTCCCGGTGATCCCCCAGCCGACATCGGCCCCACTGGGCTGTCGGTCGGCTGCGGTCTGCGGTCGCGGTCGGGCTCCCCCAGGTGCGGGAGTCTGCTCGGCCATCGCGAGGGACCTTATCAGCCGCGGGTGCGGCCGATTTCCGGGTCCGGCCCGGCGTCGGCAGGAGACGCTCCGGGGCGGGCCGGCGGAGTCACGTAGTAGAGCTGACGGGTCCACACCCAGCGACCCTGGACGACGCTCCACAGCAGTGCCCCGGCGACCACGGTCAGTGCGAAGGTCCGCCGGTCCAGCCAGCCGTCGGCCGGCAGCGCGTTCAGGACCGGGAACAGCAGCAGCACCTTGACGGCGAAGGAACCCAGCGCCGCGGGCAGCGTGAAGCTGTCGTGCACGCGTCCGGCCCAGGTGATGACCAGGCCGGAGACGCAGAAGAAGAAGGCCACGACCACCGCACCGACCACCACGCCGAGCGCATCGGGCCAGCCGGCGAGCAGACCGACGACCGGGGCCGCGACCGCGGTGAGGGCGAGGGTGGCCAGCACACCGACCCGCAGGAAGGTCAGGTCCCAGCTGGGCGCCTCGGACGCGGTGCGGCTCACCGGTGCGCCCCGGCCCGCGGCACGGCCGCCGCCGGAGGCGCCGGCTGGCCC
>JAOPWO010000403.1 GCA_025965635.1 Modestobacter sp.
CGGCCAGCCGATCGAGCTCGGCGCGGTCCAGGCCGGTGGCCGCCTGCACCTCGGCAGCGTCCAGCGCGCCGCAGTCCAGCCCCCGGAGCACGACCGCGGCCAGCGCCCGGGCCGTCGCCGGCTCGTCCAGGACGCCGCCGGCCACCTTGTGCACATACGCGTCCAGCCGGGCCGCCGCCGCGGGCAGGGCGTCCCGGAAGAACGCGTAGGTCGCCACGTACCGGGTGACCAGCTGGGCCGGGTGCAGGTCCCAGCCCTGGTAGAAGCCCCGCTCCAGCGCCCGGCGGACCAGGCCGGCATGCAGCGCCCAGGCGGCGTGCACGTGCGCGCGGTCGCCGAGCGGCAGCACGTTGGTCGACCCGTCCACGGCCCGGGCCCCGGTGCCGGCGACCGCGACCTGCATGGCCTGCTTGGCGACGTCGGCGGCCGGGTGGTCGGAGGACTGGTGGGCGGCGGCGATACCGAGCGAGGCGCTGTAGTCATAGGTGCCGTAGTGCAGGCCGGTGACCCGGCCGTCTCCGGCGTGCAGCATCCGGGCCAGCGTCGTCGTCCCGTCCCGGCCGAGGACCGCCTGCGGGGTCTCGACCTGCAGCTCGAGGTCGAGGGCGAGCCCGGAGGCCTGCTGCAGCGCGTCGAGGACGGGGACGAAGGCCGCCACCTGCTCCACGGCGGTCACCTTGGGCAGGGTGACGATCGCCCGTTCCCGGCCGGAGGGGGCCAGCCCGCTCAGGAACAGGTCGAGCGACCGGACGCCGCGGCGCCGGGTCGGCCCCTCCAGGGACTTGGCGCGGATGCCGAGGAACGGGGGCAGTGCCGGCTCGGCGGCGAGCACCGCGGCGGCCGCGCGGACGTCGTCGTCCTCGGCGTCCGGACCGCCCAGATAGCCGTCCTCCGAGTCCACCCGCAGGTCCTCGACCGGCTCGGCGGCCAGCTTGGCCCGCACCCGCGGCAGCACCTGCTCGACCAGCGCCTGGTCGAGGCCGAGATCGGGCAGGCCGTGCTCGTCGAGTGCGGCGAGCGCCGTCGTTCCCCAGCCGGCGGTCAGCCCGGGGACGACGGCGTCGACCGGGACGTAACAGGTGTGAACCGGCTGCCGGGTGGGGGGCTCGCCGGGATAGGCGGCGAGCCGGGCGGCGTCGACGGGAGCGAGCCGGCGGTCGAGTTCGGCGAGCAGCTCCTCGGGGACCATGGCCGGGATCATCTCCTGGCATCCTCATCGCCGTGCCGGAGAGTCCGCTGGAGAGCCTCAACACCGCGCCGGCCGAGCGCGCCGCGGAGCTGCTGGCCGCCTGCAACGCAGCGCCCCGCTTCGCGGCCGAGGTGCTGGCCGGGAGGCCCTACCCGTCCGGCCCCGCGCTGGTGGCCCGGGCGGAGGAGGTCAGCCGGTCGCTGAGCTGGGACGAGGTGGCCACCGCGCTGGCCGCGCACCCCCGGATCGGCGACCGGGTGGAGGGGTCCTCGGCGGAGGCCGCGGCGTCGCGTCGCGAGCAGAGCGCCATGGGGACGGCGGACGACGGGCTCCGGACGGCGATGCTCGAGGGCAACCGGGCCTACCAGGAGCGGTTCGGCACCGTCTTCCTGATCCGGGCCGCCGGGCGGTCGGCGGAGGAGATGCTGGCCGAGCTGCAGCGCCGGCTGGGCAACTCGCCGGAGGAGGAGCGGGCCGAGGTGGTGGAGCAGCTGGCGCAGATCACCGGACTGCGGGTGACGGGGGTCATCGGAGGATGAGCGTGTCGACGCACGTGCTGGACTCGGTGACCGGGCGCCCGGCGGCCGGGATGACGGTTGCGCTGTACGCCGAGGACCGACGACTCGCCGCGGGCACCACCGACGTCGACGGCCGGTGCCGGCTGGTCGAGGGGGCCACCGGGGCGGGTACGCACCGGCTGGTGTTCGGCACCGGCGACTGGTCCACCGCGCAGGGCCGGGAGACGTTCTACCCGGAGGTGGTGCTGACCTTCGCCGTCCGGGAGCCCGCCGACCACCACCACGTGCCGCTGCTGCTCGCCCCGTTCGGGTACTCCACCTACCGAGGCTCCTGAGCGACCGAGCAACATCCCGGCAACCTGGACCAGAGAGGGTGCACCCATGGCGATCGTCCTCGGGCCCAACCAGTACGGGAAGGCCGAGGTCCGGGTGGTGGGCGTCGACCGCTCGACCCCTCGGCACTCGCTGGTCGACCTCAACGTCTCCTCCAGCCTGCGCGGTGACTTCGCCGCCGCGCACACCGCCGGGGACAACGCGCACGTGCTGACCACGGACGCGCAGAAGAACACCGTCTTCGCCTTCGCCCGCGACGGCGTCGGCTCGCCGGAGGAGTTCGGGCTGCGGCTGGCCCGGCACTTCGCCGGGTCGTTCGACTGGATCAGCGGCGCCCGGGTGGGGGTCGAGTCCTACGGCTGGGACCGGATCGCCGTCGGCGGGCAGCCGCACGACCACGCGTTCTCCCGGGCCGGTGGCGAGGCGCGCACGGCGGTGGTCACCGCCGACGGCGAGCAGGTGCACGTGCTCGCCGGCCTCACCGACCTCGTCGTCCTGAAGACCACCGGGTCGGAGTTCTGCGGCTTCCCGGTCGACCGGTACACGACCCTGCCGGAGACCCGCGACCGGATCCTGGCCACCGCGGTGACCGCACGCTGGTGCTACACGGCCACCGACCTCGACTGGGACGGCGTCTTCAGCGGCGTGCGGACGACGCTGCTGGAGACGTTCGCCGGGACGCACTCCCTGGCGCTGCAGCAGACGCTGTACGCGATGGGGGAGGCGGTGCTCGAGCGGCACCCGCCTGTGGCGGAGATCCGGTTCTCCATGCCGAACAAGCACCACTTCCTCCAGGACCTGTCCGCGTTCGGGCTGGCCAACGACCTGGACGGCGAGGGCGCGGTCGTCTACCACGCCGCCGACCGGCCCTACGGGTTGATCGAGGGCACCGTGCTGCGCGACGACGTCCCGCCGGCGGAGGTCGCCTGGCTCGGCACTCCCGGCTTCTGCTGAGCCGGGCAGGGGCTGGGACGATGCCGACCGTGGCGACCGGGCGCGAGACGCCGACCTACGAGGACTTCGGGCGCGCGGCCCGGGAGCTGGCCCAGCAGGTGGCCGACGACGGCTTCGAACCCGACCTGATCCTGTCCATCGCCCGCGGTGGGCTGTTCCTCGGCGGGGCGCTGGGCTACGCGCTCGACGTGAAGAACCTCTTCGTGATGAACATCGAGTTCTACACCGGCGTCGACGAGCGGCTCGAGCTGCCGGTGATCCTGCCGCCCGCCCTGGACAAGGTGGACCTGACCGGCGCCAAGGTGCTGATCGCCGACGACGTCGCCGACACCGGCAAGACCCTCGAACTGGTCCGCGACTTCTGCGCCGGTCACGTCGCCGACGTCCGCTCCGCGGTGATCTACGAGAAGCCGCGGTCGCTGGTGAAGTGCAGCTACGTGTGGAAGCGCACCGACGCCTGGATCGAGTTCCCCTGGTCGACCCTGCCGCCGGTGGTCGACCGTCGTGGCGGCCCCGCGCGCTGAGGAAGGACCCCTCTGCCCCCCACCTGCAGAGGGGCAGGGGCTTCGATACCGGAGGCGCCCGACCGAGCTGCTGAGCCCGGCGGTGGGGCGGGCGCCTCGTCGACGGCCTGCGGGGCGTCGGCCATCGCCCGGTGATGACCGGTCCGGCGCGGTGGTCAGGGAGCTCTCGACCTCCTCGGCGCCGCCGTCCACCGCGGTGCCCACGTCGTCCCCGAAGCCGGTCCGCCGTCGAGGCCCACCGCTGCGACCTCGGAGCTGCCCAGCAGGGCGGTGCGCATGCGGTCGGGGAGCGGGACGGACGTCGTCCTGCCCCTGTCAGGCGGCTACCGCCGGGTGGCCGCCGTGACGGTGAAGACCGGGTCGCGGGAGATCTGCCGGGTCGGACCGACCAGCCGGCGCAGCGTCTCGCGGTGCGGCAGGTGCGAGTTGTAGACGCACCACAGCTCCCCGCCCGGGCGCAGCACCCGGCCGGCGGCGGCGAACACCCGCTCGGCGGCCGCGGCGTGCACCGCGACCCCGAGGTGGAACGGCGGGTTGCAGACGACGAGGTCGACGCTCCCGTCCGGGACGGCGGACGCGGCGTCGTCCCGGGTGACGGTCACCCGGCCGGCGAGGCCGTTCGCCGCGACGGTGGCCAGCGTGGAGGCGACGGCGGCCGCCGACTGGTCGGTGGCGAGCACGGTGAGCGCGGGCCGGGCGGTGGCGAGCGCCACCGCGAGCAGGCCGGTGCCGCAGCCGAGGTCCATCGCGTTCGCCGCGTCGGGGACCGCCTGCGGCAGGGCGGTCAGCAGCGCGCGGGTGCCCCGGTCGACCTTCGGGCCGGCGAACGCCGCGCCGTGCGCGCAGAGGGTGACCCCGAGGTCGGGGTGCTCGCGGCAGCGCGGGAAGGACGACGGCACCGGGCGCGGGCCGCGGGCCACGAGCACCCGGGACTTCTGCCGGGCGAGCGTCGCGGAGACGTCGGTGAAGCAGTCGCCGAGGACCTCGTTCATCGCGCGGGTCATGTGCTTGACCCGCGCGCCGACGTAGAGGGTGACGCCCGGGTCGGCGCCGGCGGCGACCACCTCGGCCAGCTCGCGCAACGCGTCGAGGCTCTTCGGCGCCTTGGCCAGCACGACCCGCGCGCCGCGCACCAGCTCGGCGTCCAGCGGGAGCGACCGGTAGGTACCGACCCGGCCGGTGCGCTTCGCGTTCTCCGCCAGGGCCAGCTCACCGAGCAGGAGGTCCTGGTGCACCCGGACGTCGGTGGCGCCGTGCAGCTCCCCGGCGCCGAGGGTCAGGGCGCCGTGCGAGTCGTCGAGGACGACGACGTCGCCCGGGTGCGCCGCCAGGTCACCGGCCGCCTCGTCGAGCAGGAGCCGGTCGGTGGCATCGACGGCGACCAGCTCGGGCGCCTCGACGTCCGGGGCCCGGCGCAGCTGGTCGAAGAAGGCGGCGGAGTCGGTGGCGGTCACGACGCACACTCTGCCCGACGGCTGGCCCGCAGGCCCGCGCCAGCACCCCGGCGACCCCTCAGGGCCCGCGCCGAGCCTGCGAGGGTGCGGGGGGAGGAGCGGTCCTGGTTCAGACCCCCGGCAGGCCCACCGGGCAGGAGACGCCGGTCGAGTGCACCGGGCAGTAGCCGTTGGGCACCTTGTGGAGGTACTGCTGGTGCTCCGCCTCGGCGTGGTAGAAGGCGTCGAGCGGGGCGATCTCGGTGGTGATCTCGCCGTAGCCCGCGGCCGTCAACCGTTCCTGGTACAGGTCCCGGCTGGCCTTGGCGGCGGCCTCCTGCTCCGGGCCCTGCGTGTAGATCGCGGACCGGTACTGGGTGCCGACGTCGTTGCCCTGGCGCATGCCCTGCGTCGGGTCGTGGTCCTCCCAGAACGCCTTCAGCATCTCCCCGTAGGAGGTCGCCGCGGAGTCGAAGACGACCAGCACGACCTCCGCGTGGCCGGTACGCGCCGAGCACACCTCGCCGTACGTGGGGTTCGGGGTGTACCCGCCGGCGTAGCCGACCGCGGTCGAGTACACCCCCGGGAGCTCCCAGAAGACCTTCTCGACACCCCAGAAGCAGCCTGCGGCGAAGACCGCGGTCTGCATGCCGTCGGGGAAGGGTGGCTGGATGCGGTGGCCGTTGACCGCGTGCACCTCGGGGACGTGCGGGAGCGGCTCGGAGCGGCCGGCCAGGGCGTCCTCCGCGGTGACCGGCTGGGTCTTGGCGCGGGAGAAGAACATGGCCCAACTGTAGGTCCGCCCTGCAACCCACCGGCAGCTGAGCCAAGGTGACGGAGGCGCCGCCCGGCGCTCACGAGCAGAGGAGGACGCAGACACATGGCGACAGCGGAACTGACCGGCCGGGTGGCCCTGGTGACCGGCGCGGCGAGCGGGCTCGGGCGGGCTGTGGCCACGACGCTGGCGGCGGCGGGCGCGACCGTCGCTCTCGGCGACATCGACACCGCCGGCGCCGAGGTGACCGCGAAAGCCGTCACCGAGGCCGGTGGCGAGGCCGAGGTCGTCGGGCTCGACGTCACCGACGACGCCGACCGCCGGCAGGTGGTCGCCGACCTGGTCGGCCGGCACGGCGAGGCGTTCGACCTGCTGGTCAACGTGGCCGGCATCGACCGGCCGGGATACGTCACCGACATCGACCTGGCCGACTACCGGATGGTGCACGCGGTCAACTGCGAGGGCCCGGTGTTCCTGACCAGCGAGTTCATCAAGGTGGTCCAGCACCTGCCGGACCGGACGACGGCGTACGTCGTGCACGTGACGTCGCTGTCGGCGGTCACCTCGGGCTCGGGCGCCATCGCCTACAACAGCTCGAAGGCCGCGTTCCGCAGCGCCACCCGCTGCATCCAGCGGGAGCTGCGGGAGAAGGCGACCGTCGGCCCGGACGGCACGGAGACCCCGTTCCCGGCGCGGGTGCACAGCATCGTGCCGGCCGCGATGGACACCCCGATGATGGAGCGCTGGGGCATCCCCGGGCACCGGATGATGCCGCCCGGCGACGTGGCCCGGATGGTGCTGACCATGGTCACGATGCCCGACACGAGCTTCGTGCCCGAGGTGTTCGTGGTGCCGCGCAACGAGCCGGACTTCCCGCGATGAGCATCCCGACGCGGGAGTGGTAGCTGGCCCGCCGTCCGCGGGGCGCACCGGTGGCCGAGGACTTCCGACTGCTCTCGCTGTCCCGGCCGGACCCGGGACCGGGGCAGGTCGTGGTCGAGACCATCGCGATGTCCGTCGACCCGTGCACATGCGGGGGCGGACGAGCTCCACCCCGTCGTACGCCCCGTCCTGGGAGCTCGGCGAGACGATGCAGGGCGGCACGGTGGGCCGGGTCGTCACCTCCCGCGCGGACGGGGTGCCGGAAGCTCTCGGCATGCCCGGCCTGACCGCGTGGGCGGGTCTGTTCCGGGTGGCGGACCACCGGGCCGGTGACACGGTGTCCGTGCGGGTCGTGGGCAGCGCGGGGACGCCGGAGAAGGTGGCCTGGCTGCGGTCCCTGGGCTTCGACGCGGCCTTCGACCACCACGACGGCCCGCGTCGCCGACCTGCTCGCCCAGGCCGCAGCGGAGGGGATCGACGTCTTCTTCGACGACGTCGGCGGCGACCACGTGGAGGCGGCGATCGGAGCGTTCCGGACGTTCGGCCGGGGGCGCTGCGCGGCGCCTTCTCCGGGTACAGCGAGGTGGGCGCGCCCGCCGGCCCCGCAGCATGTGGCTGATGGTCGGCAAGCAGCTGACGCTGCGCGGCTTCCTCGCCAACTCGCACAGCGACCTGCGACCGGAGTTCGTCGCCACCGCGTCGGGGTGGTTGCGGGACGGCTCGCTGGTCGCGCGGGAGACGGTGGTCGAGGGTCGGAGGAGCGGTGGCGGCGCAGGATCGAGCATCGCCCGGCGGTGGCGGTGATGGTGCGGCGCCCTGGACCACCAGGCGCCCCCCGCCCTTCCGAGCCGTCCTGCCGGGCCTGCGCCCTTCCCGGCCCACCAGCTCGGTCCGGCCACCCCGGTCGGGTGCAGGCCCAGGCCGGACTTCGGTTGACCGTCACGTGATCGGGGCAGTCCCGGTGCATGTGGCTCTTCCTCACCCGCCGTTTCCGCACCTGGGTCATCCTCACCGTCCTGGTTCCACTGGCCAGCGGACTGCTGCGGCGGGTCGGGGAGGCGCTGCAGCGCCGCAACGGCCCCTCGGCCGTCAGCAACGGCCTGCTCAAGGCAGGCGAGCTCGGGGACCGCGCCCGTGACCGGTTGCGTGGCGGTCGCCGCCGGCGCTGATCGCCCCGTTCGCCGCTGCCGCCCCCTCGGCCGACTCCGGACGCCGGGGGCGGCATGCTGGCTGGTATCGCTGCGCATGCCCGCCGGCGCCGAGACCCGAAGGACCCCGTGGACACCCCCCTTCTCGAGCAGCGCCCGGCCGTGGGTGAGACCCGCGGTATCGCGCTCTTCTGCCACGGCGGCACCGTCGCCAGCCTGGAACCACCCCGCGAGCGCGCGCTGTCCGTCGCCCGCATCAAGGCCATCGAGCAGTTCGTGCACGGCACCGCCGCCGAGCGCGGCATCGCGACCGCACTCGTCCGCTACCGGCTCGCCGGCTGGAACGGTGAAGCGGCCGACGCCTACCAGGACGTCCGCTGGTCGCTCGAGCACCTCCGCGAGGAGCACGGCCGTGACGTGCCGATCGTCCTCGTGGGCCACTCGATGGGTGGCCGAGCCGCCCTGCGGGCAGGTGGCGAGTCGCAGGTGACCGCCGTCTGCGCCCTGGCTCCCTGGACCCCGCCGGGCGAGCCGGTCATGCACCTCCGCGACCAGACCGTCGCGATCCTGCACGGCCGCGGCGACCGCTGGGTCCCGCCCCGGTTGTCGGCCGAGTTCGGTGTCCGTGCCCGGCGGGCCGGTGCCCGGGTCGCCCGCTTCACGCTCCCGGGCGGGCACAGCATGCTGCGCCGTGCGCACCACTGGCACACCTTCACCCGCGACGTCGTGCTCGCCGGCGCCGGGCTCGAGCCGATGCGTGCTGACATCGCCACCGCGCTCCGGCAGGCCTCACCCGAGGGGCTCGCCGTCCCGCTGTGAGATCCGCCGGCCAGGGGATGTGCCACGTGAAACGGCGAGCGGCTGACGCGGTGTCACCGGCCCAGCTCGCGTTTCCACCGGTTCGGGCGACGTCGTTCACCCGACCACCACGTTCACATGCGCGGTCGCTGCGGGTAAGGATGAGGTTACCGACCGTGCAGAGGAGGCGTGGATGTCCGACAGGGCCGTTCACCGCGCCACCCTCGCCCGGGGCGTCGTCCGCGCCGCGACGCTCACCGGGGCGGCCATCGGGATGTGGCTCCTCGGGACGGCGACCGCGTCAGCCGACGAGGCGGTGCGACAGCCCAGCAGGGCAGTCGAGGTGATCAGCGGACGCGTGGACCGCCTGACGGCCCCGCCCGCGGCCCCGGCCCCGGCCCCCACGACCGTTGCCGCGCTGACCGACCCGGTGACCACCGCCGTCACCCCGGTCGTGGCCGCCGTCGTCGAACCGGTGGCCAGCGCCGTCACGGCGCCGGTGGCCCCCGTGGTCACCCCGGTGCTCGGCGCCCTCCGCCCGGTGGTCGAGGACCTCGCGAACCCGGTCCGCGCCGTGGTGGACGAGCTGGCCTCGCCGGCAGCCCACCCGATCGTGGTGCCGGCCGCCGAGCCTGCGGGCCAGCTCATCAACGACGCCACCCTCCCGCCGATCACCACGCCCGCCGTCCAGCCCGCCACGGGCACGGCTCCTGCGCCGGCCGGCGGGGTCGCCGCCGTCCAGGTCCCGGGCACCCCCGTCCAGGTCCCCAGGACCGGGTCCGCCACCGCCGGCGAGGGGGTGACCGTCGGCCCGACCGCCCCGGCGATTCCCCGGCCGGCGCCCGCTCTCCCCGGACCCGTGGCTGTGCCGGCAGCCCCTGCTCCC
>JAOPWO010000048.1 GCA_025965635.1 Modestobacter sp.
CTTCTTCCTCACCGACGGGGCGGTCGCCCTGGGAGCCACCGGCGCCCCGGGCGGCTCGCTGGGCTACGCGCAGCGCAACAGCGAGAAGGGCGTGCCCGGCGGGTACCTGGGGGTCGGCCTGGACGCCTACGGCAACTTCTCCAACGACGCCGAGGGGCGGGGGGCCGGCTGCGGGCCCACGTCGGCCTGGGGGCCCACCGCACCCAGCGGCGTCGCGAGCACCCGCACCGCCGACGCCGTCGTCCTGCGTGGTCCCGGCAACGACCTGACCGGCTACTGCTACCTCGCCGGCAGGAAGATGACGACGTCCCTGCGCAGCGCGGACAAGCCGACGACCGAGGCCGGCATCGAGGCGCTGGCCCGCACCGTGCGGATCACCGTGAGCGAGTCGGTGGAGCCGCTGGTCACCGTGGCGATCGACGACGACGGCCGCGGCGGGCCGCACGGCATGGTCGACGTGCTGTCCTACCAGATGACGACGCCGGCTCCGGCGACCTACAAGTTCGGGTTCCTCGGTTCCACCGGTGGGTCCACCGACGTCCACCTGGTGCGCAACCTGACGGTCACCAGCGCCGTGCAGCTCGCCGACCTGCACCTGACCAAGCAGGTCGACCGGACCACGGGCACCGTGCCGGCCAGCTACCCGCCGGGCGCGACCGTGCCCTACCAGTACGTGGTCACCAACACCCGCGACGTGCCGATGACCGGCGTCGCGGTCAGCGACCCGGCCGGTCCGGTCACCTGCCCCCGGACCGGACTGGGACGCTCGGGCAGCGCCACCGCCCGGATGGTGTGCGCCGGGTCCCACCTGCTGACCGCCACCGACTTCGACGGGAGCACCGCGTACGGGACGGCGGCGACCGCTGCGGCCACGGTCGCCGGCACCCCCGTCGCGTCCAACGCCTCCACCGCGACCGTGCCGCTGGCCGTGCACGCCGCCGTCACGGCGTCGGTGACCGCCACGCTGCCCGACGGCGGAACCGTCGCCGAGGCAGGGACCGTGGTGACCTACGACCACGGCGTGCGCAACAGCGGGAACACGCCGCTCAGTGCCCTGTCCCTCACCGCCACGCGGAACGGCTCCCCCTCCTGCCCGGCGACCACGGTCGCCGCGGGCGGCTCCCTGGTCTGCACGGCCACCTACACCGTGACCCAGGCCGACGTCGACGCCGGCGCAGTGCCCAACGCGGTCATCGCGACGGCCACCGGCGCGCTCGCCGGTGGCGGGACCGGGCCGGTGACCAGCCCCCGGGCGACGGTGAGCACGCCGGTGCCGGCCGCGGCACCTGCGCTCGCGGTCACCACGGCGACGGCCGCCGTCGCCGGCGGGGGCACCAGCGCCGACACCGGGGAGCGGGTCACCTACACCTACGGGCTGCAGAACACCGGCAACGTGACGCTGACCGCCGTCGGTCTCGCGGTGACCGGGGACGTCGACCCGACGTGGGTGCGGTGCACCCCGGCCACCCTGGCGCCCGGCGCGTCGGCGGCCTGCACAGCCGCCCACGACGTGACCTCCGCCGATGTGCTCGCCGAGGACGACCTGTCGGTCACCGGGACCGGGTCGGGCACGCCGCCGGTCGCCTCGGGCACGGCTCCCGCCACGAGCGACCCCCGCGAGGTCACCATGCCGGTCGCCGGCGTGGACCGCGCCCTGGGGCTCACCGGTGTCCGGGAGTTCGCCGACACCGATGGCGACGGCCGGGTCGGGGTGGGCCGGCAGGTCACCTACCGCTGGACGGTGTCGAACGCGGGCAACGTCGACCTGCCGGCACCGGCCATCACCGCGCCGGGCGCCACCGCCATCAGCTGCGCGTCGACCGCGGTCCTCCCGGTCGGCGGCACCCGGGCGTGCAGCGGCGTGCACACGGTCACCCAGGACGACGTCGACGCCGGGACCTCGCTGGTCAATCGCGCGGTCGCGGCCGCCGGCACCGGCTCCGCCCGGGTCGCCAGCAGCGTGGTCGAGCTCGCCATCGAGCTGCCCGCCCTCGTCTCCGGCCTGCACGTCGCCCCGGTCGCGCTCCTCGACGACACCGACTCCGACGGTCGCGCCGACGTCGGCGAGCGGGTCCGCGTCACCTACACGGTGACCAACACCGGCACGCAGACCGTCCGCGGGGTCGGGGTCGGCGACCCGCTGGCCGGCGAGGACGGGATCGACTGCCCCTCCTCCGGCCCGCTGGCCCCCGCGGCGCAGCGCGCCTGCACGTACACCCACGAGGTGACGCAGGACGACGTGGACGCCGGCCGCGTCCGGTTCGTCGGCACCTCCACCGCACTCACCCCCGGCGGTGACCCGGTGACCTCGGCACCGACCGCCGTCGAGGTCGGGGCCGAGGACCCGGTGGCCCGGATCGGGCTCGCGCTGCAGGCCGGGATCCGCGGCGGCGGGGCCGCTGCCCGGGTGCGCGACGTCGTCGACTACGCCTTCACGGTCGGCAACGAGGGCAACGTGACGCTGCACGCCGTCGACCTGGCCGTCACCGGGGTGGTCAGCTCCGCGAGCTGTCCGCAGGACGGGCTGGCCCCCGGCCGGTCGATGCGGTGCACCGCCGACTACGGCGTCGTCCAGCGCGACATCGACGACCAGGTGCGGCTCGCCGTCCAGGGCGTGGCGACGGGCGAGCTGCCGGTCCCGGCCGCCGTCCCGCCGGCGCCGGGACCGCACGCCGGTGCACCGCCGGTGGCGGCTGCCCGCCAGGTGGCCGCGGCGCTGCCGGCGATGGTGACCAGCGCCATGGTGTCCGCGGTCGAAGCGGTGGTCCCGGCCGTGCCGGACGCCGAGCTCACCACCGCCGAGGCCACCTTCCCCGACCTGGACGGCGACGGGCGGGCCGTCCTGGAGGAGCTGGTGACCTACCGCTTCGTGGTGGTCAACAGCGGCAACACCACGCTGCGGGACGTCGCCGTCGGGGTGACCGGGTTCGCCGAACCGGTCACCTGCACGCCCGCGACCCTGCTGCCGGGAGAGACCGCGTCGTGCTCCGCGGCGCGGGAGGTGGCGGCGGAGGACCTCGCCCGGGGCGGGTCGCTGCTCGCCGACGTGCGACCGCTCGCCTCGGCGCCGGCCGGTGTGTTCGACCCGGTGACCCGGCAGGTCAGCACGGCCCTGGCCACCGCGCCCGCGCCCGTGCCCGCGCCCGTTCCCGCGGGACCGGCGGTCGAGCCGGCGCCGGTCTCGGTATCGGCGGTGGCACCGGAGCCGGGAGGTGCGCCGGAGCCCGCAGCGGCGCCGGAGGCGGCGGGGCTCGCATCCACGGGCGCCACGCCCGGGTGGCCCCTGGTGTTCGCCTCGGGGATGCTGGCGGCCGGGCTGGCCGTGCTGCTCGCTGCCCGTCGGCGCCGGGCTGCGGGCTGACCGGCGTGGAGTGACACGGCGCCCGGAGCGGTGTCCGGAACTCCTGGAACCGGATGGCACAGGCTGAGCGGCGACGGGGGCCCGGGCAACATCCGGGCCCCCGCGTTCACCCGACCGGGTGACGCCGCGCGCCGTCGGGACGGCGCGCGGGGTCACTCACAGGTACTGGCCACCGCCCGGCCGGGCGTCCGGTCCGGGATGCTGCCCAGCGGGCAGTGCCTTGCGCCGCATCTCCTCCAGCTGCGCGCGGGCGGCCATCTGCTGGGCGAACAGCGCGGTCTGGATGCCGTGGAAGACGCCCTCCAGCCAGCCGACCAGCTGGGCCTGGGCGATCCGCAGCTCGGCGTCGGACGGGGTCTCGTCCTCGGCGAAGGGCAGGGTGATCCGCTCCAGCTCCTCGCGGAGCTCCGGGGCCAGCCCCTGCTCGAGCTCACGGATCGAGGAGGCGTGGATGTCGCGCAGCCGGTTGCGGCTGGCGTCGTCCAGCGGTGCGGCGCGGACCTCCTCGAGCAGCTGCTTGATCATGGTCCCGATCCGCATGACCTTCGCGGGCTGCTCAACCAGGTCGCCGATCCCCGCGCCACCCTCGTCGCCGTCGCCATCCACCGGCATGGCCATCGAGCCCACCGGCTGTCCGTCGGGGCCCACGACGAGGACCTGCTGGGGCCGCTGCCCGCCCGTTCCTGGTGCCGTCATGGCCTCCATTCTGCCTGGTGCGCCGCGATCCGGTGCGGGCGCGGTCGGGTCCGGGCCGTCGTCGGGAGGCCGTCTGCGCCCCCGGGGACGCGCAGGCCCACTGACTAGGCTCGCGGCATGTCATCGGGGGGCGGACGGCTGGACGTCGCCCGGGTCCGCGGGCTGTTCCCCGGTCTGTCCGACGGCTTCGTGCACGCCGACTCCCCGGCCGGCTCGCTGGTCCCGGAGAGCGTGGTCCGGGCCGTCGCGCAGGCGATGCGGGTACCGATCGCCAACCGCGGCGCCGTGTTCCCCGCCTCCGCCCGGGCGGAGCAGCTGGTCTCCGGAGCCCGCTCCGCGGTGGCCGACCTGGTCGGCGGGCCGGCGTCGGGCGTCGTCCTCGGGGCCAACATGACCACCCTGACCTACTCGGTGGCCCGGGCGCTGGCCAAGCGCTGGCGGCCCGGCGACGAGGTGGTGGTCAGCCGGCTGGACCACGACGCCAACGTCCGCCCCTGGATGCAGGTGGCCGGCGAGACCGGCGTCCAGGTGCGTTGGGCGGAGGTGGACATCGAGACGGGCGAGCTGCCGGTGTGGCAGTACGACGAGCTGCTCACCTCCCGTACGCGGCTGGTGGCGGTGAGCGCGGCGAGCAACGCCATCGGCACCCGCCCCGACGTCGCCGGCATCGCCGAGCGGGCGCACCGGGTCGGCGCGCTGGTCTACGTCGACGGCGTGCACGCCGCTCCGCACGGGCTGCTCGACATGCGCGCGATGGGCGCCGACTTCCTCGCCGTCTCGGCCTACAAGTGGTGCGGGCCGCACGTGGCGGCCGTCGTCGCCGAGCCGGCCCTGCTCGCCGAGTTCTGGCCCGACAAGCTGGTGCCGGCGCCGGACCGGGTGCCCGACCGGTACGAGACCGGCACGCCCCCGTTCGAGCTGTACGCCGGGCTTGCCGCGGCCGTCGAGCACCTCGCGGACCTGTGCCCGGACGCCACCGGCACCCGCCGCCAGCGGCTGACGACCTCCATGGGCGCGGTGGAGCGCTACGAGGGTGAGCTGTTCGGCCGGCTGGACCGGGCGCTGCGCTCCATGCCGCACGTGCAGGTGCTCGGCGCGCCGTTGCGGCCCACCCCGACCCTGTCGTTCACCGTCTCGCGGCTGCGGCCCCGGCAGGCGGCGCACGAGCTGGCCCGCCGCAACGTGTGCGCCTGGGACGGCGACTTCTACGCCCGGGAGCTGTTCGATGCGATCGGCGTCAACGAGACCGGTGGCGCGGTGCGGCTCGGGCTGATGCACTACAACACCGCCCGTGACGTCGACCACCTGGTCGACAGCGTCGCCGCCTTGCGCTAGCCGGCGGAGTGCCCCGGACGACGTCTCCCCGCCCGGGGCACTCCGCTCAGGAGTCGGGGAGGAGCAGGACCTTGCCGATGTGGTCGCTGGCCTCGATCAGCGCGTGCGCCTCGCCCGCGCGGGACATCGGCAGCCGCCGGTCGACGATCGGCCGGACGACGCCCCGCTCGACGTCGGGCCACACGTCGTGCCGTACCGCGGCGACGATCTCGGCCTTGCCGCCGGGTCCGTCGACCGGCCGGGAGCGCAGGGCCGTGGCGTGCACCGAGCCTCGCTTGCGCATCAGCTTGCCCAGGTCGAGCTCGGCCTTCGTGCCGCCCTGCATGCCGATGCCGACCAGCCGGCCGCCGGTGGCCAGGACGTCGACGTTCCGGGCCAGGTACTTGGCGCCCATGATGTCCAGGACGACGTCCGCGCCGTGCCCATCGGTGGCGTCCTTCACGGCGGCGACGAAGTCGTCGTCCCGGTAGTTCACCAGCACGTCGGCGCCCAGCTCGCGGCAGAAGTCGAGCTTGGCGGCGCTACCGGCCGTGACCGCGACCCGGGCGCCGGCGCGCACGGCCAGCTGGACGGCCATGGTGCCGATGCCGCTGGAGCCGCCGTGCACCAGGAAGACCTCGCCGTGCCGGAGTCGGGCCAGCATGAACACGTTGGACCAGACGGTGCAGACGACCTCGGGGAGCGCCGCGGCGGTGGCCAGCTCGACGCCCGACGGCCTGGGCAGCAGCTGGGCGGCCGGGACGGCGACCCGCTCGGCGTACCCGCCGCCGGCGAGCAGCGCGCACACCTCGTCACCGACCGACCAGCCGGCCACGCCTGCGCCGACCTCGCTGATGATCCCGCTGCACTCCAGTCCGAGGACCGCGCTGGCCCCCGGCGGCGGCGGGTAGTTGCCCTGCCGCTGCAAGAGGTCGGCCCGGTTGACCGCGGCCGCGACCACGTCGACGAGCACCTCGCCGGGCCCGCACACCGGATCGGGGACCTCACCCCAGCCCAGCACCTCGGGACCGCCGGGTTCGCTGATCGTCACTGCACGCATGGCCCGACCCTACGGTCGGGGAGGGCGCCCGCACCCCGGCCGTACCGGTCATGCGCGCGCTTTGAGGTCTTTGCGCAGGATCTTGCCGGCCGCAGACTTGGGCACCGCATCGATGAACTCGACCAGCCGGACCTTCTTGTGCGGCGCGACCCGGCCGGTCACGAAGGCCATGACGTCGTCCTCGGCGAGCGACGAGCCCGGCGCGCGGACGACGAAGGCCTTGGGCAGCTCCTCGCCGTCGGCGTCCCGCACGCCGATGACCGCGGCGTCGGCGACCTCCGGGTGGCCCAGCAGCACGGCTTCCAGCTCGGCCGGCGCCACCTGGTAGCCCTTGTACTTGATCAGCTCCTTGACCCGGTCGACCACGGTGTACCGGCCCTCGGCGTCCACGACGGCGACGTCGCCGGTGTGCAGCCAACCCTCGGCGTCCAGGGTGTCCGCGGTGGCCTGCGGGTTGTTCAGGTAGCCCTTCATCACCTGCGGGCCACGCACCCACAGCTCGCCGCGCTCGCCGGGGGCGGTGTCCTCGCCGGTGGCCGGGTCGATCAGCCGGCACTCGGTGTTGGGGATCGCGTAGCCGACCGTGCCCTTCGGGGTGGGGCCGGAGGCGCCGGGCGGCTCGTGGCCGGCCTCGGGGGTGCTGTGCGAGACGGGTGAGAGCTCGGTCATCCCGTAGCCCTGCCCGACGACGACGCCGGCCGGGGCGCCCCGGCGCAGCCGGGTCTCCACGGCCTGGGCCAGCGACTCGTCCAGCGGTGCGGCGCCGGAGGTGATGGTGCGCAGCGCGGACAGGTCGAACTGGTCGACCAGCGGGTGCTTGGCCAGGGCCACGAGGATCGGCGGGGCCACGTAGGCCCGGGTGATCTGCTGGTCCTGCAGGGTTCGCAGGAACTGCTCGAGGTCGAAGCGCGGCAGCGTCACCACGCTGCAACCCCAGGCCAGGCCCTGGTACATCAGCACGGTCAGGCCGTAGAGGTGGAAGAACGGCAGGACGGCGATGACCCGCTCGTCGCCCTCGTGCAGCTCGAACAAGGGGCGGCACTGCGCCACGTTGGCCACCAGGTTGCGGTGGGTCAGCATGACGCCCTTGGGCAGCCCGGTGGTGCCGCTGGAGTAGGGCAGGGTGACCAGGTCGGTGGCCGGGGCGAAGGAGACGTCGGGCGCGGGGGCGTCGCTGGTCAGCAGGTCCATCAGCGAGGCGTGCCCCTCGGCGCCGTCGAGCACGATGACCTCGCCGACCGGCTGCTGCTGCACCGCCGCCTGCGCCCGGTCCAGGAACAGCGAGATGGTGACCAGCACCTCGGCGCCGGAGTCCTTCAGCTGGAAGGCGATCTCCTCCGGCGTGTACAGGGAGTTGATCGGGCTGGAGACGCAGCCGGCGGCGGCGATGCCGTGGAAGACGACCGGGTACCACATGGTGTTCGGGCAGAGCACCGCGATGACGTCGCCCTTGCGCAGCCCGCGGGCGTGCAGGGCGGCGGCCACCCGGCCGACGTGGGAGGCCAGCTGGGCGAAGCTCATCGTGTCGCCCGTGATGCCGTCGACCAGCGCCGGGGCCTCGCCGCGCTCGGTGGCACCGCTCAGCACGTACTCCGGTACCGACAGCTCCGGGATCTGCACACCGGGGTAGCGACTGGCGAAGGCCACGGGTCCTCCTCGACTCAGGGGCAACGTGACGCCAGTCTCACATCCGGGGGTGCCCCGCGGAGCGGTCGGGTTACCCGTAGGTAGCGATCACCCCCTGGGCCACAGCACCGACTGCGTGCAGCGGAAGAGTGCCACCGTCTTCCCGGTCGCGGCGCTGGTGACCACGGCGTCCCAGACCTGGGTCGTCCGCCCGGCGTGCACGTTGCTGGCCACCGCATCGATGCGTCCCTCGCGGGCGGTGCCGAGGTGGTTGCTCTTGAGCTCGATGGTGGTGAAACCGCTGGCGCCCTCGGGCAGCAGCGCCCGGGCGGCCAGCCCGCAGCCGGTGTCGGCCAGGGCGACCACCGTGGCCGCGTGCAGGTAGCCGTTGGGGGCCAGCAGGTCGGGCCGGACGTCGAGATGGGCGGTCAGCCGGCCGGGCTCGTGGGTGTCGATCACGATGCCCAGCAGCCCGGGCAGCGTCCCGGGCAGGATCTCGTTGAGCTCGTCGGCGGTGTGGAACCCGGTGGCGGCCATGCGGCGAACCTATCGAGGAGGCAACGGGGATGACCGACGCGGCAGAGGCGCTGGTCGAGGTGGTGGTGACGGCGGGGGACGCCGACTGGCTGGCCGGCTTCACCCGGTCGCTGGTCGAGGAGCGGCTGGCCGCCTGCGGCCACGTGCAACCCGGCGTGCGGGCGGTGTACCGCTGGGCCGGGGAGCTGCACGACGACGCCCAGGCCCGGGTCGGGTTGCACACCCGGGCGTCGCTGGTGCCGGCGATCGTGGCCCGTGCCGACGCCGAACACCCGGACGACGTGCCGTGCGTACTGGCCCTGCCGGTGCGGGGTGGGCACCCGCAGTACCTGGCCTGGGTGCTCGCCGAGACCCGGGAGCCGCGGTGAAGCGCCCCTCAGCTCCCCGGACCTGGCAAGGCTCGGCGCGGGCCCCGGCGGAGCGGCCGGTCCGGGGGCCCGCCGCGAGATCGTGAGTGGTGGGAGGCGGGACGTCCTTTCTCAGGCCAGGCCGCGGGTGGTGGACGCCGGCGGCCGGTCGCCCCGGATCGAGGCCACCATGTCCAGCGTCTGCCGGGTCGCGGCGACGTCGTGCACGCGGAACACCCGGGCGCCCAGCCACGCACTGACCGCCGTGGCGGCGAGGGTCCCGGTCAGCCGCTGATCGAGGGGGACGTCGAGCGTCTCGCCGACGAAGTCCTTGTTGGACAGCGCCATCAGCACGGGCCAGCCGGTGGCGACCATCTCGCCCAGCCGGCGGGTCACCTCGAGCGAGTGCCGGGTGTTCTTGCCGAAGTCGTGCCCGGGGTCGACGAGCACCCGGTCACGGTGCACGCCGGCGGCGACGGCGGCCTCCGCGAGCGCGGTCGTCCGGGTGATGACGTCGGCCATCACGTCGGGGTAGCTGACCCGGTGCGGGCGGGTGCGCGGCGGCAGGCCGCCGGCGTGCGTGCAGACGATGCCCGCGCCGGCCGCCGCGGCGACACCGGCCAGCTCCGGGTCGACCC
>JAOPWO010000422.1 GCA_025965635.1 Modestobacter sp.
GCCTAGCCGCTCGGCCGCGGCTTCTGGGTCGACTGGCGGCCGGTCGTGCTGTTGCGCCCGAAGCAGGACGCACCGTCCGGACCCCAGCGCAGCGCCTCGGGGTCGACCTACGTCGTCGGCGCGCGGGCCCGGGTGGCCCGCGAGGGCCGCATCTACGTCGAGGGCAAGCACGACGCCGAACTGGTGGAGAAGGTCTGGGGCCACGACCTGCGGATCGAGGGCGTCGTCGTCGAGCCCCTGCACGGCGTCGACGACCTGCCCGGGATCGTGAAGGAGTTCCGCCCCTCCTCCGGACGGCGCCTCGGCGTGCTGGTCGACCACCTCGTCACCGGCTCCAAGGAGACCCGGATCGCCAACCAGGTCACCGGCGCCCACGCCCTGGTCGTCGGCCACCCCTTCATCGACATCTGGCAGGCGGTCAAGCCCTCGGTCGTCGGGATCACGGCCTGGCCGACCGTGCCCAAGGGAGAGCCCTGGAAGGAGGGGGTCTGCAAGCGGCTCGGCTGGGAGGACGACACCGGCTACGTGTGGGCCCAGCGCATCCTGACCCGGGTGAAGGTCTGGACCGACCTCGAGCCCACCCTCATCGGCCGGGTCGAGGAGCTCATCGACTTCGTCACCCAGGATTGAGCGGAGTGCCGAGCGCGAGGTCTCCTCGCCCGCGGCACTCCGCTCGGGGTCCCGGTGGACGACGGGATGAGCCTGCCCCCTCCGGTGCGACGCGGACCCGTCGGCGCCGTTCCGCGGGGCGGGCTGCACCGGTCCGCAGCCCGCTCCTCGATCAGCCGGGGATGTAGTTGAACGTCTCCGGGTCGGGGCCGGTGCGCTCGTCGCGGTCCAGCGCGCTGATCTCACGCATGTCGTCCTCGGAGAGCTCGAAGTCGAAGAGCGCGAAGTTCTCCTCGACCCGGCTGCGGGTGACCGACTTCGGGAAGACGATGTCGCCCCGCTGGACGTGCCAGCGCAGCGTGACCTGGGCCGGGGTGTGCCCGACGCGCTCCGCGACCCGCAGCAGCGCCGGGTCGTCGAGAACCTTGCCCTTCGCGATGGGCGACCAGGCCTCGGTGGCGATCTGGTGCTGGGCGTTGAAGGTGCGCAGCTCGTCCTGCGCGAGGTAGGGGTGCACCTCGATCTGGTTCACCGTCGGGACGACGTCGGTCTCGCCGTGCAGCTTGCGCAGGTGGTGAGCGGTGAAGTTGGAGACGCCGATGGCCCTGGCCCGGCCGGAATGGTAGATCTCCTCCATCGCCTTCCAGGTCTCGACGAAGTCCACGTCGATGCCCGGCAGCGGCCAGTGGATCAGGAACAGGTCCAGCTGGTCGAAGCCGAGGTCGGCCAGGCTCTGGTCGAAGGCCTGGAGCGCAGCGTCGCGGGCGTGGAAGCCGTTGTTCAGCTTGGAGGTCACGAAGACGTCCTCGCGCGGCACGCCCGAGTTCCGGATGCCCTCACCGACGCCCTTCTCGTTGCCGTACATCTCGGCGGTGTCGATGTGCCGGTAGCCGACCTCGAGGGCGGTCTGCACCGCCGCGGCGGTCTCGTCCGGCTTGACCTGGAAGACCCCGAAGCCGAGCTGCGGGATCTCGACGCCGTTGTTCAGGGTGATCGTGGGCACGGTGGCCATGCGGGGGTTCCTCTCGTCGAGCGGTCTGGTCGGAGGCGCACGCTGCACGGGGAGGCGCGCCGGCCCGGGTGCCAGCTACCCGGCCCGCTCCGGGGCCAACCGGAAGCGATCCCGCCCGCCGCCGGGGACCGACGGGCCACCGGCGGCTCAGCGCGAGAGGTTGGAGTCCGTCCGCACCGGCTCGACCGCGGCCGCGGGAGTGCGCAGCAGCCCGGAGCCGGCCACCCCGAGCAGCCCGGCCAGGCCCGCGGCGACCGCCGGCACGGCGAACGCGGTCTGCGCACCCCAGGCGTCCACCGCCGCGCCGGCCAGCGCCGCACCGGCGGTGACCCCGAGGGTCAGCCCGGTCGCGGTCCAGGCCAGCCCCTCGTTGAGAGCTGCCCGGTCCATCCGGGACTCCACCAGCGACATCCCGGCGACCAGCAGCGGGGAGATCGCCAGCCCGGCGAGGAAGGCCACCGCCACCAGCCAGACCAGCGACCCGACCACCAGCAGCGCCTGCGTGGCGATGCCGAACACGACGGCGCAGCCGACGAAGCGGGCGGCCAGCGTGCCGGGCAGCCGCAGGACGCCGTAGACCAGCCCGGCGACCAGGCTGCCGGCGGCGTAGACGGCGAGCGCCACCCCGGCGGCGGCCGGCCGGCCCTCCTCCTCGGCGAAGCCGACGACCACGACGTCCATCCCGCCGAAGACGATGCCCACGGCCAGGTAGGTGACGGCGACGACGACCAGCGCCGGGCTGAGCACCGCCGTGCGGACCCGCCGCTCCCCGGCCGGGACGACGGTCACCGCCGGCTGCGTCGCCACCTGCCCGGACAGCACCAGGCCGCCGGCGACACCGACCAGCAGGCCGGCGAGGAACCCGGCGGGCGGGGCCACCAGCGCGGCCAGGAACGTCACCGTCGGCGGCCCGACCACGAACACCACCTCGTCCACCACGGACTCGAAGGCGAAGGCCGTCTGGCGCTGCTGCTGGTCCGGCAGTGCGTGCGCCCACCGGGACCGCACCACCGAGCCCATGTTGGCGCCGCTGGCCCCGCTCAGCGCGGCCAGCACGAACCAGCTCCACAGGGGCGCGTCGGCGACGACCGCCGCGACGAAGGCGATGCCGAGCACCAGGTAGGCCAGGCTGGTCAGGCGCAGGACCGGGGCCTGACCGCGGCGGTCCATCAGCCGGGCCCATTGCGGGCTGGCCAGGGCGAACGACAGCGCCAGGGTGCCGGAGACCAGGCCGGCCAGCGCGTAGCTGCCGGTCTCGCCCTCCACCAACAGGATCGAGCCGAGGCCCACCGTGGCCATCGGGATCCGCGCCAGCCAGCCGGCGAGGGAGAAGGCCCGCGCGCCGGGCACGGCGAACAGGCGGGCGTAGGGACTGAAGAGGGTGCGGGGTGACACGGCTCGGTCTCACGTTCCTGGCCACAGGCGAGTGCGGTTTGCCCGCCGGGCTCTCGGGTGGCAGGGCCGAACGTAGCAGCGTCCGGCCTCCGGCCTACTACATTCGGCCTGTGACCACCACCAGCCCTCTCCCCGACCCCCGGATGCGCCCGAGCGACCCGGCCGCGCCGGGCAGCGGCGGGCTGGTCGACCGGCACGGCCGGGTCGCGACCGACCTCCGCGTCTCGCTGACCGACCGCTGCAACCTGCGCTGCACCTACTGCATGCCGCCCGAGGGCCTGGACTGGCTGCCCAAGGTCGAGGTGCTCACCGACGAGGAGATCATCCGGCTGGTCCGGATCGGCGTCGAGCAGCTGGGCATCCGCGAGGTCCGGTTCACCGGCGGCGAGCCGCTGCTGCGCCCGGGCCTGCCCGGCATCGTCGCTGCTGCCACGGCGCTGCGCCCCCGCCCCGAGGTCAGCCTGACCACCAACGCGATCGGGCTGTCCCGGATGGCCCCCGCCCTGGCCGCTGCCGGGCTGGACCGGATCAACGTCAGCCTCGACACCCTCGACCGCGCGCGGTTCAAGCAGCACACCCACCGCGACCGGCTGCCCGACGTGCTGGCCGGCCTGCAGGCCGCCAAGGACGCCGGGCTCACCCCGGTCAAGGTCAACGCGGTGCTGCTCCGCGGCATCAACGAGGACGACGCCCTCCCGCTGCTGGAGTACTGCCTGGAGCACGGCTACGAGCTGCGCTTCATCGAGCAGATGCCCCTGGACGCCCACCACGCCTGGACCCGCAGCGAGATGGTCACCGCCGAGGACATCCTGGGCCGGCTGACGGCCACCCACACCCTCGTCCCGGACGTCGAGGACCGCGGCGCGGCGCCGGCCGAACGCTGGCTGGTCGACGACACCGGGCTGACCGTGGGCATCATCGCCTCGGTGACCCGGTCGTTCTGCGGCGCCTGCGACCGCACCCGGCTCACCGCCGACGGCCAGATCCGCAACTGCCTGTTCGCCCGGGAGGAGTCCGACCTGCGCACCGCGCTGCGCAACGGGGCCAGCGACGCCGAGCTGGCCGACCGGTGGCGGATCGCGACGCTGTCCAAACTGCCCGGGCACGGCATCGACGACCCGAGTTTCCTGCAGCCGAGCCGACCGATGTCGGCGATCGGGGGCTGAGCATGATCACGGTGCGGTACTTCGCCGGGGCCCGCGCCGCCGTCGGCATCGACAGCGAGACGCGGGAGGCCGCCACGCTCGACGACCTGGTCGGCCAGATCGTCGACGCGCACGGCGAGCGGCTGGAGCGGGTCCTCACCGCCTGCTCGTTCCTGGTCGATGGAACCTCGACCCGGGACCGGGCGTTGGCCCTGGCACCCGGCGCGGTGGTGGACGTCCTGCCTCCTTTCGCCGGCGGATGAGGAGCCCACGATGACGCGCTCGACAGCACGGCGTAGCCGTTCCACCCCGTCACCGGAGGTGTGTCGATGAGTCTGTTCGGCAAGGCGAAGGCCAAGGCGGAGGAGCTGCTCGGTCGCGCCGAGCAGGTGTACGGCGAGTCGCACGGCGACGCGGCGGCAACCCTGGACGGCGAGGCCCGGCGGCTGGAGGCCGAGGCGGAGGAGGAGCGGGGCGACGGCTCGCACCGGCACCCGGACGACGACGGGCTGGCCGGCGCCCGCTGACTACCGGCGCAGCCGGACGGCCACCAGGGCGACGTCGTCCTCCGGCTGGCCGTGCACCAGCCGGTCCACCAGCTCGTCGCACAGCACGTCCAGCGGCGCCCCGGCGAGCTCGGCGGCGGCCTCTCGCAGCCGGGACATCCCCTCGTCGAGGTCGGCGTCCCGTCGTTCGATGAGCCCGTCGGTGAACAGCAGCACGGTCGTGCCCTCGTCCAGGGTCACCACCGACTCCTCCCGGCGCACCGAGGCGTCCACGCCGAGCAGCAGCTCGCCCTTCCACTCGGCCAGCGCGGCCAGCGTGCCGTCGGGATGGATGACCAGCGGCGGCAGGTGCCCGGCGTTGGTCCACCGCATCCGGGTGACCGCGCGGGCGGCTTCCGCCGGGGTCTGCTCGAAGCGCGCCACCGCGGCCGTGGCGTAGGTGGCCAGCTGGAGCTGGGCCATCGAGGCGTCCAATCCGCGCAGCACCTCTCCGGGACCGGCGTCGCTGTAGGTGGCGATGCCGCGGAGCAGGGCGCGCAACTGCCCCATGTCGGCCGCGGCGGCGGTGTCGTGGCCGACGACGTCCCCGATGACCACCATCATGGAGCCCGACGGCTGCAGGAAGGCGTCGTACCAGTCACCGCCGACCCGGGCCGCAACGGCGGCCGGGGTGTAGCGGACGACGACCTCGGCCCGGTCGAACTGCACCGGCCCGGTCAGCAGGCTGCGCTGCAGCTCCTCGGCGAGCTTGCGCTGCTCGGTGAACAGCCGGGCGTTGTCCAGGGCCAGCCCGACCCGGTCGGCCACCTCCCGGCCGGTGGTGAGCTCGGCGGCGGAGGGCGTGCGGAGGCCGTCGAAGTAGAGGGTCAGCACACCGAGGGTCCGGCCACGGCCGCGCAGCGGCAACGTCACCCCCGAGGTGACGCCGAGCAGCAGCGCCAGCTCCCGCGCCTCGCCCGGGGGGAGCAGGTCCACCACGTCGGCGGAGGCGGAGACCACCGTCTCCCCCATGAGCGCCTGGACCACCGGCGAGGAGACGGGCATCGCGTCCAGCCGGACGGCGGCGTACCGCTCCACCAGCGACCGCCGGGCCGGGTCGGCGTGCCACCAGCCGACGTCGGCCGGGCGGCCACCGTCGTCGACCACGGTCAGCACGCACCAGTCACCGATCGCGGGCACCAGCAGACGGGGGATCCGGGACATCCCGATGCCGGCGTCCAGGGTGCCGGCCAGCTCGGCGCTGACCCGGGCCAGCATGGCCAGCCGCTCCTGGGCCACCCGGCGCTCGGTGACGTCGGTGAAGTACAGCATCAGGCCGTCGGAGGCCTTGACCGCCTCGACCTCGTACCAGCGGTTCAGCGGGTGCGGGTAGAAGGCCTCGACCAGTGCCGACTCGCCGGTCTCGGCCACCTTCCGGAAGGTCCGGCCGAAGTCGCTGTCGACGTTCTCGGGGTAGACCGACCAGTACTCCCGGCCGACCAGCTCCTCCCGGGAGCCCATGACCAGCCGCTCACCGGCGGGGTTGACATGGGTGATGACCCAGTCCTGGTCGACGGACATGAAGCCCACGGGCATCGACTCGACAACACGTTCGCCGGCCCGCCATGGCACGTCGTGACCTCCGGTCCTCCCGCTGCGTGCGGACACGTCCGCGGAGCGGCGCCCCGGTGTTGGAGTCGACACCTGCAGTTGTGTCACGGGAACTGGGCCGGGGCAAGCACCGACCCCGGCGAGCCGCCCGACAGCCGCTCAGGGGCAGGCCACCCATTCCTCCTCGCCGTCGGTGAACACCTGGCGCTTCCAGATCGGCAGCCGGGCCTTCACCTCGTCGACCAGCTCGGCGCACGCGGCGAACGCCGCGCCGCGGTGGGCGGCGCTGACCGCGCAGGCCAACGCGACGTCCCCGATGGACAGCAGGCCGACCCGGTGGGAGACCGCGACGGCGCGCACGTCGGACCGGGCGGCGAACTCGGCGGCGATCTCGGCGATCAGGTCGGCGGCGGTGGGGTGCCCGACGTATTCGAGCTCGGTGACCGACCGGCCGCTGTCGTGGTCACGCACCACGCCGCAGAAGGAGACCACCGCACCGGCCGCCTTGTCGGCGACCGCCGCCTCGTGGTCGGCGACCGACAGGGGCTCGTCGGTCACCTGGGCCAGCTGCGGGGCGTCGCTCACGAGGTGAAAGTACCCGGTGGGACGTCGAGATCGGTCGGGTCCGCGAGCCCCGTGCAGTCGACCTCGAGGACGTCGTGCGCCGACAGGTAGCGCCGGGCGCCCTCGTCGCCGGTCGCGCTGGCGGCCACGCCGGCCCAGTGCTCGCGGCCGAGCAGCACCGGATGACCGCGGACGCCGTCGTAGGTGGGCACGGCCAGCACGTCGGGTGCCGCGTGCGCCGCCATCCGCTCCAGCGCCGCCGACGTCATCCCCGGCATGTCCACCAGCAGGACGAGCGTCGCCTCGATCTGCTTCCCGCCCGCCCCCGGCCAGCCGCGCAGGCCGGCGAGCCCGGTGCGCAGCGAGGAGGCCATGCCGGTCTCCCAGTCGCGGTTGGCCAGCACCATGGCCCCGCCCAGGTCGGCGATGCCCCACACGTCGACCGCCTGCGCCCCGAGGACGACGAGCACCGGGTCGCAGACCGCCGTCGCCGTCGCGACGGCGCGCTCGACCAGCAGGCTGCCCTCGTACTCGACCAGCGCTTTCGGCATGCCGTACCGCCGGCCGCCACCGGCGGCCAGCACGAGGGCGGCGACGGCCCGGTCGGTGCTCACCCACCCACCCTCTCAGCGTGCGTAGACGCTGACGTCGGCGGCCTTGACCGAGGCCCACACCGGCGCGCCGGGCGCCAGGCGAAGCTCGGCGAAGGAGGTCGCGGTGACGTCGGCGGTCAGCGGGACCTCCCCGGCCAGGTCGCAGCGCACCACCGAGCCGTGCGGGGTGGCCGAGGCCAGCCGCAGCGGCCAGACGTTGCGCGGGCTCCCGGCCGGGCGCTCCGGGTACAGCGAGACCGAGGTCGGCCGGACGGCGACGAACACCGGACCCGCCGCCTCCTCGCCGACCGCGACCGTGCCGCCGCCCTCCAGCTCCACCGTCGTGCCCCGCGCGGTGCCCGGCAGCAGCACGAGCCCGACCAGCCGGGCCACGTAGTCGGTCCGCGGCCGACGGGCCACCTCCGCCGGGGTGCCGGCCTGCACGACGCGGCCGTCCTCGACCACGACCACCCGCCCGGCCAGCGCCATCGCGTCGACCGGGTCGTGGGTGACCAGCACCGCCGAGCCGGCGTACTCGGCCAGGTGCCGGTGGAGCTCGGCCCGGACGGTCAGCCGGGTGCGGGCGTCCAGCGCGGACAACGGCTCGTCGAGCAGCAGCACCCGCGGGTCGCCGACCAGCGCGCGGGCCAGCGCGGCCCGCTGTGCCTGCCCGCCGGACAGCTCCCCGGGGCGCCGGTCCCCCAACCCCGCCAGCCCGACCCGGTCCAGCCACGCCTGCGCCGCGGCGCGGGCCGGCGCGCGGCGGGCGCCCCGGGTGCGCAGACCGAAGGCCACGTTCTCGGTGACCGACAGGTGCGGGAAGAGGAGGTGGTCCTGGAAGACCATGCCCAGCGACCGGCGGTGGGCGGGCAGGTGGACGGCGCCGTCGTCCCACACGGTGCCGCCGTCCAGCGCCACCCGGCCGCCGTCGGGGGTCAGCAGCCCGGCGAGCACCCGCAGCACCGTGGACTTGCCCGCACCGTTCGGCCCGAGGACGGCGAGCACCTCGCCCGCCCCCACGGTCAGGTCCACGTCGACGGCCAGCGACCCGCGCTGCACCACGACGTGCGCATCGAGGGTCACACCGCTGCGCTCCGCCCCAGCCAGCGGTCCCGGAGCACGAGCAAGGTGCCCAGGGACACGGCGAGCAGCACCAGCGACAACGCGATCGCCGCCTCCGGATCGGACTGCAGCGCCAGGTACACCGCCAGGGGCATGGTCTGCGTCGTCCCCGGGAAGTTGCCGGCGAAGGTGATCGTGGCGCCGAACTCGCCCAGTGCCCGGGCCCAGCAGAGCACCGCGCCGGCGGCGACGCCCGGGGCGACCAGCGGCAACGTGACCCGGCGGAAGGTCGTCCAGCGGTCCGCACCCAGGGTGGCCGCGGCGTCCTCGAACCGGGCGTCGGCGGCCCGCAACGCCCCCTCCACGCTGATCACCAGGAACGGCATCGCCACGAAGGTCTCGGCGATGACGACCGCGGTCGTGGTGAACGGGATCGTGACGTCGAGGTGCTCGTGCAGCAGCCGCCCGACGATCCCCTGCCGGCCGAGCACCAGGAACAGCGCCACCCCGCCGACCACCGGGGGCAGCACGAGCGGCACGGTGACCAGGGCACGGAGCACCGACCGGCCGCGGATCGAGGAGCGGGCCAGCACCCAGGCCAGCGGGACGCCGAGCACCAGCGACAGCAGCGTCGCCAGCGTGGCGGAGACCAGCGACAGCCGGAGCGCCTGGCCCACCGCCGGCTCGGCCAGCTGCGGGCCGATCGCCGACCAGGGCGCCCGGACGACCAGCGCCAGCAGCGGGAGGACGAGGAAGACGACGCCGACGGCGGCCGGCACCAGCAGCGGCAGCGGCACACCGCCACCGCTACCGCCAGGGCCGCCCGCGACCCGGCGCCTCACGGGCCGGTGAAGCCGGCGGTGGCCAGCGCCTCCCGGCCCGCGTCGGAGGTGACCAGCTCGACGAAGGCCAGCGCGCCGGCGGGGTTGGGCGCGTCGGTGAGGACGCAGATCGGATAGCCGTTGACCGCGTCGGCGGCTTGCGCGAAATCGATGCCCTCGACCGCGTCGCCGGCGGCCCGGACGTCGGTCCGGTAGACCAGCGCCGCGTCGACCTCGCCGAGCTGCACCTTGGTGAGCGCCGCTCTGACGTCTTCCTCCAGGGTGTCCGGCGCCCCGGTCAGCCCGGCGGCGTCGAAGGCCGCCTCCGCGGCGGCACCGCAGGGCACCTCGGGCGCGCACAGCGCGATCGTCCGCTCCGGGTCGGCCAGGTCGGTCAGGCCGGTGATGCCGCCCGGATTACCGGGCGGGACGGCGATCTCCAGCTGGTTCCTCGCGAACAGCACCGGGGCCCGGGACACGACGCCGACGCCGCTGTCGGTCACGACGTCCATCTGGTCGGTGTCGGCGGCGGCGAAGACGTCGGCCGGGGCACCGTGGGTCAGCTGGGTGGCCAGCGCGGAGCTGCCGGCGAAGTTGAACTGCACCTGCAGGCCGGGGTGGTCGTCCTCCAGCCGGCGGCCGAGGTCGGAGAAGACGTCGGTCAGCGACGCGGCCGCGAACACGGTGACCGCGCCGGTGACCTCGCCGTCCGACCCGGCGTCGGCCGGGGCACCGCACGCGGCCAGCGCGAGCACCGCCGCGACCGCCAGCACGCGCCTCGCCAGGCTCCCTCCCCTCACCGCACGGTGCCCCCGGCAAGGCGCGCTCGCTCCGCTCCTCGCTCGCCGGCGCTCGCTGCGATGCCCGCTCACGGCACGTCCACGCTGACCTGGGTGGCCTTGACCGTCGCCACGGCCCGCACGCCGACCTCGAGGCCCAGCTCGTCGGCGGCTTCCCGGGACATCAGCGAGACCAGCCGGAACGGGCCGGCCTGGACCTCGACCTGCGCCATCACGACGTCCCGGACCACCCGGGTGACCAGCCCCGGCAACCGGTTGCGGGCCGAGGACGAGCGGGTGGCGCCCGGCTGGGGCGCCTCGTGCAGCTCGGTGGCCACCCGGGCCAGGTCGGCGCCGTCGACCGTGGCGGGGCCGCCGGCCGGGCGGGTGGCGGCGAGGCGGTCGCTGTCGATCCAGAGCCGGACGGTGTCGTCGCTGACGCCGAGCAGCGCGGCGGCTTCGGCGATCCGGTAGGTGGCGGTCACGCCGGCACCCTACTTCCGCATCTGCGGCAGAACAAGCGGAGCTGCGTCCGCACACGCGCACCGTCGTTTGTGGATCAGGATCCCCGGGAACCGGCGGTCGGTGCCTCCCCGTACCGAGACCACCCCCGCTCCAGACACCAGCACGGCCCGGACGACGGCGGGGGGCTCGGCCTCGGTCCGCACCCGGCGCATCCGCGGGACCGCCCGCGACGTGCTCGGCTACGACGACTTCCGCCCCGGCCAGGAGGCGGCGATGCAGGCGATCGTCGCCGGCCGGGACACCCTGGCGGTGCTGCCCTCCGGAGCCGGCAAGTCCGCGGTCTTCACCGTCGCCGGGCTGCTGCTGGAGGGGCCGGTGCTGGTGGTCTCCCCGCTGATCGCGCTGCAGCGCGACCAGGTCGAGCGCCTCGAAGCGCTCGGGCCGGCGGTCGGCGGGGTGGCCCTGCTGAACTCCACCCTGTCGGCGCTGGAGCACCAGGCGGTGCTCGACGGACTCGGTGACGGGACGGTCCGCTTCTGCTTCCTGGCCCCCGAGCAGCTGGCCAAACCCGAGGTGGTGGCGGCGATCCGGCAGGCCGGACCCGCGCTGTTCGTCGTCGACGAGGCGCACTGCGTCTCTGCCTGGGGGCACGACTTCCGCCCCGACTACCTCCGCCTCGGCGGCGTCGTCACCCAGCTGGGCCATCCCCCCGTGCTCGCGCTCACCGCCACCGCCGCTCCGCCGGTGCGCAGCGAGATCGTCGAGCGGCTGGAGATGCGCGACCCCGCCGTCGTCGTCGCCGGGTTCGACCGGCCGGAGATCCGGCTGGAGGTCGAGCACCACGCCGACGCCGAGGGCAAGCGCCGGGCCGTCCTGGATCGTGCGACCGCGCTGACCGGGCAGGGCACCGGCATCGTCTACAGCGCCACCCGGAAGGGCACCGAGGACCTCGCCGAGGCCCTCGCCGAGCGCGGCCTGCGCGTCGCGGCCTACCACGCCGGGCTGCGCAGGTCCGACCGCGAGGACGTGCAGAGCCGGTTCATGGCCGGCGGCCTGGACGTCGTGGTCGCCACGACCGCGTTCGGCATGGGCATCGACAACCCGCACGTGCGGTTCGTGGTGCACGCCGAGCCCGCCGACTCCGTCGACAGCTACTACCAGGAGGTCGGCCGGGCCGGCCGGGACGGCGAGCCCGCCGTCGCCGTCCTGGTCTACCGGCAGGAAGACCTGGGGCTGCGGCGGTTCTTCGCCGCCGGCGCGCCCGCCGAGGAGGGGCTGCAGCAGGTGGCCGGGCTGGTGGTCGCCGGCGCCGAGTCCGGGATGGACGGCGTCGACGTGCACGACCTGCGCGAGGAGACCGGCCGCGCGGCCACCCCGCTGGTCCGCGAGCTGAACCTGCTCGAGCAGGCCGGTGCGGTGGTGCTCGACGAGGAGGGGACGGCGTCGCCCGCCCCGGACGCACCGGACCCGGGGGAGGCGGCCGCGGTGGCCCGGCAGCTGGCCGAGGCGCACCAGCGGGTCGACGAGAGCCGGGTGGAGATGATGCGCGGCTACGCCGACACCACCGGCTGCCGCCGGCAGTACCTGCTCGGCTACTTCGGCCAGCAGCTGGACGAACCGTGCGGCAACTGCGACAACTGCAGCGCCGGGACGGCGCAGGAGCACCAGGCCGTCGCCGCGGACCACCCGTTCCCGGTCGACAGCGCGGTCGAGCACGCCGAGTGGGGCCCGGGCATCGTGATGCGGCACGAGGACGACCGGGTCGTCGTCCTGTTCGAGGCGGTCGGTTACAAGACCCTGGCCCTGCAGGCGGTGCTCGACCACGACCTGCTCCGGGCCGCCTGACCACAGCTCGACCTGCGCGGTCCACCGCGAGCACGGAAGATCGACGACGGACCGGGCGGCCTGCGCCCGGTCGATGGGAGTGCGCGTGAAGGTCCTCGGCATCAACGCCATCTACCACGACCCGGCGGCCGCGCTGGTCGTCGACGGCAAGGTCGTCGCCGCGGCCGAGGAGGAGCGGTTCAGCCGGCGCAAGCACGGCAAGCGGCCCCTCCCGTGGAGCGCCTGGGAACTGCCCGAGCTGTCGGCCGCCTGGTGCCTGGAGGAAGCCGGCATCCGCCCGGAGGAGCTCGACGCGGTCGCCTACTCCTTCGATCCCGCGCTGATGGCCACCCCGGAGGGCTCCGGGCTCTTCGACGACGGCGACGTCATGCGCAAGAAGTACGCCGAGATGGCGCCGGACTTCCTGGCGCACGCGCTGCCCGGGCTCGACCCGGCGAAGGTCCGCTTCGTCAAGCACCACGTCGCGCACGCCGCCTCCGCGGGCCTCGCCGCCCCCCGACGGGACAACTCCGTGCTGGTGCTCGACGGTCGCGGTGAGGCGCACAGCCACCTGGCCGGCCGCTACGTGGACGGCCGGCTCGAGGTGCTCGCCGGCCAGGCGCTACCGCACTCGCTGGGGCTGATGTACGAGGAGCTCACCGACCACCTGGGCTTCCTGCGCAGCTCCGACGAGTTCAAGGTCATGGCGATGGCCTCCTACGGCAAGCCGCGTTTCGTCGGCGACCTCTCCGAGCTCGTCCGGGCCACCGACGACGGCGGCTTCCGCACCGAGAAGATCGACTTCACCGAGTTCGCCCCCCGGCTCGGGAAGGGCGAGGGGTGGACCGGAGCCCACGCCGACCTGGCCGCCAGCGTCCAGCAGCGCCTGGAGGAGGTGCTGGTCGACCTGGCCCGCTGGGTGCACGAGCAGACCGGCGACACGGTGCTCACCCTGGCCGGCGGCACCGCGCTCAACTGCGTGGCGAACACCCGGATCCTGGCCGAGAGCCCGTTCGAGCAGGTCTGGGTGCAGCCGGCCGCCGGCGACGCCGGCACCGCGCTGGGGGCCGCGCTGCACGTGGCCCGCGAACTCGGCGAGGACACCCAGCCGATGCCCGGCGCGGCGCTCGGCCGCGGCTGGAGCGACGAGGAGATCGAGCGGGTCCTCGACACCGCGGCGATCGACTACGAGCGCCCGGACGACGTCGCCGAGGTCGTGGCCGAGGTGCTGGCCGACAACGGCATCGTCGCCTGGTTCCAGGGCCGCAGCGAGTACGGCCCGCGCGCGCTGGGGCACCGCTCGCTGATGGCCCACCCCGGGCACGAGGGCAACCTGGAGCGGATGAACGACGTCAAGGGCCGCGAGCAGTTCCGCCCGGTGGCGCCGATGGTGCTGCTGGAGAGGGCGCCGGAGATCTTCAGCCGCGGGCCGATCCCGTCGGAGTACATGCTCTTCATGCACGACGTGGCCCCGGAGTGGCGTGACCGCATCCCCACCGTCACCCATGTCGACGGGACAGCGCGGATCCAGACCGTCGACCGGGAGGCTTCTCCGCTGGTGCACCGGATGATCTCGGCCTTCGAGCGGCGCACCGGGCTGCCCGTGGTGGTCAACACCAGCCTGAACACCGCCGGCCGGCCGATGGTGGACGACCCGAGTGACGCGCTGGAGTGCTTCGGCTCGGCACCGGTGGACCTGCTCGCGATCGGGCCGTTCGTCGTCCGGCGGCCGAGGTCGACACTGGCCGCGAGGTGAAGATTTGGTGACGCTGGTCACCTGACCCGGTGACATCGGCATCGGCGCCGGGGACCGTGGGCAGTGCACCACCGGACCCGCCAAGACATGGCGGCGACGACCACCCACGGAGGACAACCATGTCTCGTGCGGACTCCCCCGGCACCGACCGTCGGGGCCTGACCTGGCCACAGATGCTGGCCCTCGCCATCGGCGCCGTCTACACGCTGATCGGCATCGCCGGCTTCTTCATCACCGGCTTCGACAACTTCGCCGGGATGGACCACACCGAGACCCTGCTCGGGTTCATGATCAACCCGCTGCACAACGTCGTGCACCTGCTCATCGGTATCGCCGGCCTCGCGCTGGCCCGGACGCTCAGCGGTGCCCGCACGTACGGGTGGCTGCTCGCCGTCGGGTACGGCGCGGCGTTCCTCTACGGCCTGTTCGCCGTCGGCAAGGACTGGGACGTCCTCAACCTCAACTGGGCCGACAACTGGCTGCACCTGATCAGCGCCCTGGCCGGCCTGGCCATCGCACTCGGCCCGGTGCACAGCGCCACTGCCGCCCGTGGGCGGGACACCTCGCTGCGCGGCTGATCACCGCCACCCCCACCGCCACCCGGGCACCTCCCGGTGTCCGGGTGGCCCCCTGTCCGGCTACGGTCCCGGGCCATGGACTTCGCCCTCTCCGCCCGAGCCGAGGACGTCACCGGCCGGATGTGGGACTTCATGCGGGAACACGTCTTCCCCGCCGAGCCCGTCTACGACCAGTGGCGGTCCGCCCGCGGCCACGACGACCACGGCCATCCGCCGGTGCTGGAGGAGCTCAAGGCCGAGGCCCGCCGGCGCGGGCTGTGGAACCTCTTCCACCACGAGCACGGTGGCTTGAGCAACCTCGAGTACGCCTCGGTCGCCGAGATCACCGGCTGGTCGCCGGTGATCGCCCCCGAGGCGATCAACTGCGCCGCCCCGGACACCGGGAACATGGAGACGCTGATGCTCTTCGGCACCCCGGAGCAGCAGGCGCGCTGGCTGGAACCCCTGCTGGAGGGGGAGATCCGCTCCGGGTTCGCGATGACCGAGCCGGACGTCGCCAGCTCCGACGCCCGCAACGTGCAGACCTCGATCGTGCGCGACGGCGACGACTACGTCATCAACGGCCGCAAGTGGTGGATCACCGGCACGGCGGACGAGCGCTGCCAGATCTTCATCGTGATGGGCAAGACCGACCCGGACGGCCCGCCGCACCGGCAGCAGTCCATGGTGCTGGTGCCCCGGGACACCCCGGGCTTCGAGATCGTCCGGCACCTGCCGGTGTTCGGCTACCAGGACCAGCACGGCCACTCCGAGCTGCGGTTCACCGACGTCCGGGTGCCGGCCACCAACATCCTCTCCGGCGAGGGCGACGGCTTCATGATCGCCCAGGCCCGGCTCGGCCCGGGCCGGATCCACCACTGCATGCGGGCCATCGGGATGGCCGAGCGGGCACTGGCGCTGATGGTGGAGCGGGCCAAGGCGCGGATCGCCTTCGGCCGGCCGCTGGCCGAGCAGGGCACCGTCCGCGAGCTGATCGCCCGCTCGCGGATCGAGATCGACCAGGTCCGGCTGCTGGTGCTCAAGACCGCCGACCTGATCGACCGGTACGGCGCCAAGGGCGCCCGCACCGAGATCTCGGCGATCAAGGTCGCCGCCCCCCGGGTCGCCTGCGACGTGATCGACCGGGCGATCGAGGTGCACGGCGGCGCGGGGGTCAGCGACGACACCCCGCTGGCGGGCTTCTACGCGCACGCTCGCACGCTGCGCATCGTCGACGGCCCCGATGCCGTGCACATCCGCGGCGTCGCGAAGGAGGAGCTGGCCCGGGAACGCCCCTACCGGGGCTGAGCCGCCGGCAGCGCTGCGCTCAGCGGGGTTGTGCGCGGCGCACCAGGAACGCGCCCACCGCGGCCAGGCCGACGCCCAGCACGACCTGGCCGATGCCGACACCGGACCGGTCGCTGCCGAACCAGGTGACCGAGGAGAGCAGCAGGACGACGGCGATGCCGAGCAGGAGCAGCCCGGCCAGCCGCTCGCGCCCGGCCCGGGACTGCGGTGAGGTCATGCGCCCGACCCTAGGTGCTGGGTCAGGCCGGCCGCGCGGGTCGACGTGGAAGGCCAGCAGCCGATCCGGCCGGGCTCCCGGGCACCGCGCGCACGGTGGTCACGCCGTCCAGACTGCCGCCGGCCCGGAGCTCACCACCTCCCCCTTGTCAGGCAAGTTGCTGCTTGCCTATCATTCCAGCGTGGGCGACGTGTTCAAGGCCCTCGCCGACCCGACCCGACGGGCCGTCCTCGACGAGCTGCAGGACCGGGACGGCCAGACGTTGTTCGAGCTCTGCACGCGGCTGATCAACCGGCACGGCGTGGGGTCGAGCCGCCAGGCCGTCTCCCAGCACCTCGACGTGCTCGAGGACGCCGGTCTGGTCGTCCGCCGGCGCGCCGGGCGCTACACGTTCCTGCACCTGGACACCGCACCACTGCGGGCCATCACCGAACGGTGGCCCACCGACCACCGGGAGGCCCCTCCGTGAAGATCGCCATGACCAGCGTCCTCGTCGACGACCAGGAGAAGGCGCTGCGGTTCTACACCGACGTCCTGGGTTTCCAGACCCGGCACGACGTCCCGCTCGGCACCCACCGCTGGATCAGCGTCGTCTCACCGCAGTCGCCCGACGGCGTGGAGCTGGTGCTCGAACCCGACGCGCACCCGGCCGCCCGCCCCTTCAAGCAGGCGCTGGTCGCCGACGGCATCCCCTACACAGCCTTCGCCGTCGACGACCTGCAGGCGGAGTTCACCCGGCTCAGCGGCCTGGGGGTGACCTTCACCCAGGAGCCGCTGCAGATGGGGCCGGCGACGACCGCCGTCCTGGACGACACCTGCGGCAACCTCATCCAGCTCATTCAGATCGCCAACACGTGAGGCGCGGGGCAAGATGACGCGATGAAGGTCGCCCTGTTCGCCACCTGCCTGGTGGACACCCTGACCCCGTCGGTGGCCCGGGCCACGGCCACGCTGCTGGAACGGCTCGGGCACGAGGTCGTCGTGCCGCGGGACCAGGCCTGCTGCGGCCAGATGCACGTCAACACCGGGTACCGGCGCGAGGCCGTGCCGATCATCGCCAACCACGTGCGGGCGTTCTCCGGGGCGGAGGCGATCGTGGCGCCGTCCGGGTCGTGCGTCGCGTCGATCCACCACCAGCAGGCCGACGTCGCCCGCCGGGCCGGCGAGCACCGGCTCGCCGAGGACGCCGCCGCCCTGGCCGGGCGCACCTACGAGCTGTCCCAGTTCCTGGTCGACGTCCTGGGCGTCACCGACGTGGGGGCCTACTACCCGCACCGGGTCACCTACCACCCGACCTGCCACTCGCTCCGGCTGCTGAAGGTGGGCGACCGGCCGCTGCAGCTGCTGCGGGCGGTGCGCGGGCTGGAGCTCGTCGAGCTGCCCGGCGCCGAGCAGTGCTGCGGCTTCGGCGGCACCTTCGCGGTCAAGAACGCCGACACCTCGACCGCGATGCTCACCGACAAGATGGCCAACGTGCTCTCCACCCACGCCGAGGTGTGCACCGCCGGGGACGCCTCCTGCCTGATGCACATCGGCGGCGGCCTCTCCCGGCTGCGCGCCGGCACCCGGACCGTGCACCTTGCCGAGATCCTCGCCTCGACGGAGGAAGCCGTGACACCCCACCAGACGACGAAGCCGGCGATCCCGGCATGACCGCCACCTTCCTGGGCCTCCCCACCGCCCCCCGCGGGGTGGGCCACCTACGCGGCGACGAGTCGTTCCCCGACGCCGCCCGGCACGCGCTGCGCGACGGGCAGCTGCGCGCCAACCTCGGCCACGCGACCACCACCATCCGCAACAAGCGGGCCCGGGTGGTCGCCGAGCTGCCCGACTGGGCGGAGCTGCGCGAAGCCGGCCGGGCACTCAAAGCGGCCACCATGGCCGGCCTCGACGAGCACCTGGAAGAGCTCGAGCGCCAGGTGACCGCCCGCGGCGGCACCGTGCACTGGGCCCGCGACGCGAACGAGGCCAACGAGATCGTCACCCGGCTGGTGCAGGCCACCGGGGCGTCCGAGGTGGTCAAGGTCAAGTCGATGGCCACCCAGGAGATCGGGCTCAACGAGGCGCTGGAGGCCGCCGGGCTCGACGTCTTCGAGACCGACCTGGCGGAGCTGATCGTGCAGCTCGGCGAGGACAAGCCGTCGCACATCCTGGTCCCGGCGATCCACAAGAACCGCGCCGAGATCCGGGAGATCTTCGCCCGCACCATCCCCGGCGTCGACCCCGCGCTCACCGACGACCCCCGGCAGCTCGCCATGGCGGCGCGCGCGCACCTGCGCGAGCGGTTCCTGCGGGCCCGGGTGGCGGTCAGCGGGGCGAACTTCGGCGTGGCCGAGACCGGCACCCTCACCGTGGTGGAGAGCGAGGGCAACGGCCGGATGTGCCTGACCCTGCCGGAGACGCTGATCACCGTGATGGGCATCGAGAAGGTCGTCCCGACCTGGCAGGACCTGGAGGTGTTCCTGCAGCTGCTGCCGCTCTCCGCCACCGGTGAGCGGATGAACCCCTACACCTCCACCTGGGCCGGCGTGACGCCCGGCGACGGGCCGCAGGAGTTCCACCTGGTGCTGCTGGACAACGGCCGGACGGCGGTGCTCGCCGACGAGGTGGGCCGCGAGGCCCTGCACTGCATCCGCTGCTCCGCCTGCCTGAACGTCTGCCCGGTCTACGACCGCGCCGGTGGGCACTCCTCCGGCTCGGTGTACCCCGGCCCGATCGGCGCGATCCAGTCCCCGAAGCTCACCGGTGAGGATGACAACGCCTCGCTGCCGTACGCCTCGTCCCTGTGCGGCGCCTGCTACGACGTCTGCC
>JAOPWO010000440.1 GCA_025965635.1 Modestobacter sp.
ACGCCACCTTCCGCCCCAGCCGCATGTCCTCCGCGCGGTAGACCACCGCCATCCCACCGCGACCGATCAACGACTCGATCCGGTACCCGGCGATCTCGGTGCCCGGCTGCTGGGTGCTCATGGTCGCGGGACTCCGCTCAACCCCGGCACCGGGTCACCGGGCTGCGCCGCACCGGCCGCAGTACAGGTGGCCGACGGCGAGTTGGGCTCCGCACGACGTGCAGAAAGCGGGCTGCTCCGTCCCCACCGGGACGTCACGAGCCGACGGCGACGGGGCGGCGGGCGCAGCGGTGGCGCGCGACGGGCGACGGTCCGGGTCGGCGACGGTGGCCGCGGGCCCCTGCCCGACGACCGACGCCGACCGTCCGGGGCCCGACCGCGTGGACCCGGAGAGGGCCGGAGCACCCCGGCCGGGTGAGTTCGGACCGCCCCTGCCCGTCCCGCCCGGCCCGCCGGGCGGGACGACGGACCGGGACCCGGTGGCCGGTCCGGGGGTCCGGGACGCCGCGGCCGGCTGGCTCTTCCCTGCCGGAGGCGTCCCCGGCGGCGCGGTGTCCCCACCGGAGGACGAGGCCCGGCTGCGCCGGCGCAGCAGGAACGCCACGATCCCGGCGAGCAGCAGCGCCGCGGCGAGCAGCAGCAACCACCCGACCCAGGAGATGCCGCCGTCCGCGCCGGCGGGACCCTCGGCTGTGGTGCCACCGGCGTCGGCCGGCCCCGGTGTTCCGGCGGCGACGTTCTGCTCGGCCACGGCGAGGTTGGCGGTGGCCATCGCATGACCGGGGAAGAGCGTCAGGGTCGCCTTGAGGTTCGGGATGGAGGCGGCGAACCCGCCGTTCTTGAACGCGTGCATCGCCGCCTCGAAGCTGGTGTCCACCGGTCCCTGGCGGGGCGTGATCCCCTCAGCGGCCAGCACCTCGCGGATGGCGCCGACGTCGACGAGCCGGCCCGGCGTGGCCGGCGGAGGTCCGGAGTCCGCCTCGGGCACCAGGAAGCCGACGACCTGGCCCTGCTCGGCGACGAGCGGACCGCCGAGCAGCCCCTTCGGCAGGGCGGCGGCCAGGTCGATGCTCGCCTGCGTCTCCTTCTCGTCCAGCTTCTCCGTCTTCAGCACGGTGCCGCCGGGCTCGGCCAGGTGCGCGTTGATCGCCCGGGGTGGGTCGGCACCGTTCGGGACGCCGGTGAACCCGAGGTTGGCGAGCATGTTGGCCCCGGCCGTGGACTCGCCGAGAGGCACCGTCGGCATGCCGCTGGCTCCTCTGACCCGGAGCACGGCCACGTCCGCCGTGCTGCCCCGCAGCAGCTCCGCACGCATCTCCCCGTACTCGGCCTGGGAGGTGACGTTGGGGTAGACGGTGTACGTCGGCTCGACCGTGACGACGCATCCGCCGGCGTCGTTCGTGCGGTGCGGCGGGTAGCAGGCCTCCAGCCGCTGCTGGAGCCGGTTCCCGGAGTCCCCGATCGTCTGGGTGGCGAACAGGTCGTCGGACATCGGCGCCTGGTCGCCGTACTGCTTCGCGAAGGCCTCGTTGACCCCGTAGACCCGGGCCCGGTCGAGGTCGTTCTGGGTGAGCTCACCCGCGGTGACGATGGTCCCGGTCGACTCGACCACGAAACCGCTGCCGGTGGCCAGCAGCGGGGTCGAGGTGCTCTGGACGATCCTGATGTGGATCCCCTCGGGATCGCTCTGCAGGTGCTCCACCAGGGCGACCTCGACCTGCGCCCGCGCCTCCACGTAGACGACGCCGGGCGCGGCCCGCTCGGTGGGCGTGGGGTGCTCGTGTGCGGCGGCCGGCAGCGCCCCGGAGACCAGCAGGGCAGCTGTGGCGGCGACGATCCACGGGATCCGGCGCCGGTGACGGGTCATGGGCACTCCGTATGGGCCGCGGCGCGCGTACGAGCCTGTGCAATATGTGACTCAGCTCACATGCAAGACCCCTCACCCGAGGAGTGTCAACCGCTTCCGCCATCGCCTCCCCCGGTCACGGCGTGCGGACGCAGCGGGTCTCGTCGAGCAGGGCGAGCGTGGACCGCAGCCGCTCCGGCTTGACCTGGCACCAGCTCCGGACGGCCAGCCGCGCCAGGGCCACCGTCCGGTAGGCGGCCACCCGGCCGAGCAGGAGGTCTGTCCCGTTGCTGTCGCTGAGGCGCAGGTACTCGCGCAGGAAGACGGCGGCGAGGTCCTCACCGCCGTTCGGCGACGCCCCGGTTCCGTCCCCGGCCCTGCGGACCGCCACGGCCAGATGCGCGGTGAACTGGCCGAGGTCCAGGGCCGGCTCCGCGAGGCACACCGCGTCGAAGTCGACCAGGCTCGTGGTCGGGCCGTCGAAGAGGACCTGCGAGGGGCCGAGGTCGCCGTGCGCGACGCCGAGCCGCCCCGACGGGTCGCCAGCGAGGTCGCCGACGGCTGCCAGGTGGCGGTGCAGCGACGCGGCGACCGCAGGGGCCAGCGGGGCGAGGTCGCCCACGGCGGCCCGCACCTGCTCGATCTCCTCGCCGAGGGTGCGGGGTGGACCCACCGGGATCGACGACCCGTGCAGGGCGGCCGCGATGCGGGCGCACGCCACGACCGCCCCCTCCACGGTGGGCCCGCCGGACGCCGGCGGGACGGCTCCGCCCGCCCGGGCCCGGACCAGTGCCGGCAACACCGAGGACCCGGGGACCGCGTCCAGCAGCGCCAACCGGAGATCGGGAAGGTAGGCCTGGAAACGGGGGACGAGAAAGGGCAGGGAGGTGCCCGACCCGTCGTGCAGGAGCTGCCGCAGGGCGGTGACGGCCGGACCCACGAGCCGCCCCCGACCGTCGGCGTACACCCGGCCGTACATGACCTGCTTCAGACCGCGACCGCTGGGCTGGAGCCGCCACGCCAGCTCGTACCGCAGCACACAGCCGTCCTGCCGGTACTTGACGATCTCCACGGCGCAGCCCTGCAGTCGCAGCCCGGGGACCGCGCCCGTGACCACCGGACCGAGCATCTCCACGAGCTCCGCGGGGTCGGTGGCGAGCACCAGGCCTGGCAGCCCCGGGTCGAGCGGCAGCGCGTGCAGGACGAGCCCCAGCTCGCGCACCAGGAGCGACGGCCGGGCGAAGGCCTGCAGGTCGGCCCGTCCCTCCAGCTGGTCGGCCAGGGACTCGATCGAGGACAGCCACTGCTCGGCACCCCTCACCGTGGTGAACAGCCGGCCCGCGACCATGTGCTCGACGGTCTCGGCGCCACCGCGGCGCCGCAGCTCCAGGCGGTACTGCAGGGAGGCCCCCTCGCCCGGTGTCACGCACACCTTGCCGGGCGAGCAGGCCAGCAGCTCCCAGGTGTCGGCGACCATCTGCTGCACGCGCGGGGCCATCGCGGACCCGGTCATCGCCTCGGCCAGCCCGGGGAGGGCCTGACGCAGGGCCGGCGAGCGGAGCGGGTCCGGGTCGACCTCGCCGGACGACGGGATCCGGGCGGCGGGGACCGGCGGCCGGTCGATCCAGCCGTTGAGCGCGCGGAACTGCTCCTGGGTCGCCGGCAGGGGCATCGCCCGGGTGAGGGCGCTGTCGAAGTCCTCCCGCTCCAGCGGTGCCGTGCCCACCAGCTCCAGCTCGGCGTCCAGCTCGGCCTCCAGCTCGGCGTCGAGCTCGGCCAGCGGTTCCTCTGCCCCCGCCGCGGATGCCTCCGTGGCCAGCGCCTCGCCGAACTGCGCGGTGTACAGCTCGGCGTAGAGCCCGCCGTTCGCGATCAGGTCGGCCGGGCTGCCCTCCTCGAGCACCCGGCCGGCCGAGATCACCAGGACCCGGTCCACGTGGCGGATCAGGTTGAGGTCGTGCGACACGATCACCGTGGACCGGTTGCGCGCCAGGATCTGCAGGGAGGCAGCGACCGTGGCGGCCGACTCGGCGTCCAGCCCGGTGGTGGGCTCGTCCAGCACCAGGATGGGGGTGTCCCGGATGAAGGCGCGGGCGATGGCCAGCCGCTGCCGCTGACCGCCGGACAGCGTGGCGGCGCGCTCGCCCAGGACGGTGTCGTAGCCGTCGACCATGTCGGTGATGAAGTCGTGGGCGCCGGCGAGCCTGGCCGCGGCGACGACCTCCTCCGGGGTGGCACCCTCCCGGCCGTAGGCGATGTTCTCGGCGACCGTGCCGCGCAGCAGGATCGTCTCCTGCAGGACCATGCTCATCTGCGCCCGCAGGGAGTCGAAGGTGAACTCCCGGATGTCGTGGCCGTCGACGAGGACGGCGCCCGTGTGCGGGTCGTACAACCGCGGCAGCAGCTGGGCGATCGTGCTCTTGCCCGCTCCGCTGCGCCCCACGAGCGCGACCGACTCGCCGGCGGCGATCCGGAAGCTCACCGACTGCAGCGCGAGACGCCCACCGTCGCCGTCGGCGGTGTCACCGGGCAACTGGTAGGCGAAGCTGACGTCCCGGAACTCGATCTCGCCGCTGAGCGGGGGCGCCGGCCGGGCGTCCGGCCGGTCCACCACGGTGGGCTGGCGGTCGAGCAGCTCACCGACCCGCTCCACGCTGGCGTAGACGGCGGCCACCCGGTTCCACTGCTTGATGATCCGCTTGATCGGCTTGAACATGCCCTGGACCAGCAGGACGAACGCGATGAGTGCCCCGGCGGTGATCGCGTCGTCCGCCACGAACGTGGCGCCCACCAGGATCACGACCGCGATGCCGACGGACTCGAGGAAGGCGACGGTGAAGCTGAACACCGCCTCGATCCGCGAGGTACGCAGGACGGCGTCGCGCGCCGAGCGGCTGTGCTGAGCGAACTTCCGCTCCTGGAGCTCGCCCCGGCCGTAGACCTGGACGAGGCTGATCGCCGACAGCATCTCCTGCGCCGTGGACGCCAGCTCGCCCTCGCTCGCCCGCTCCTGCTTGGCGGCGGACTTGATCCGGCGGGCGAATGTGTTCGAGATCAGCGTCATCAGCGGCACGATGGCCAGCGCGAGCAGCGCGATCTCCCAGGACTGCGCGAACAGGTAGCTCAGGGTCGCGGTGAGGATCAGCACGCTGCCCACGAGGTCGCCGACGGAGTCCTGGACGAAGTCCTCCATCGCCTTGACGTCGCCCGTGATCCGGGTGAGGACGTCGCCGGTGCTGCGCCGCAGGTGGAAGGCCAGCGGGAGCCGTTGCAGGTGGGCGAAGAGCGCACCGCGCAGGTTGAACCCGAGCGTCCGCCCGGCGGTGGCCAGGTTGATCTCCGCCACCGAGGCCGCGGAGCTGTTCACCGCGGTCGCCAGCACGATGCCACCGGCGATCACGTAGATGGCGCTCTCGTCCGGCATCTCGAACCCGAGGTACGTGGGCACCAGGTCGTCGTTGAGGTAGTTGGTCAGCTGGCTGATCAGGTGGGGAACGGCGACGGCGGTGGCCGCCTCGACCGCGAGGAGCAGGACGGCCTGCACGAAGGAGCGGCGCTGCCCCCTGGTGAAGCGCGCGAACAACCGCATCGTCTTCCGGAAGTCGCCGCCGCTCTTCACGACGGGTCGCCTCTGCCCACGGGCGTCCCTCCAGTCGGCGCCGCTCGCGCGGGCGCCAGGCTAGCCGCTCGACCGCCTGCACAGGACCCTTCGGCCGACACCGTTCGGAACGCCCGCGGCGTCGTAGGCTCCACGCCATGGGGCGTGGGCGATGACCGGCCCGGACGAGGGCGCGAACCGGTGGCAGTGGGCCGGTGCGGAAGGTGCCGCCCTCGTGTACCGGGACGACGCCGGTGGCCAGCGCTTCGTGCCCCTCGACGGCGAGACCTCGCTGACCATCGGGCGCGGCTCGGGGTGCGACGTCCGGCTGGCCTGGGACGAGCGGGTGTCCCGGGTGCACGCGGGGCTCGCGCTCGTGGGTCCGGACTGGACGCTGGTCGACGACGGGTTGTCCCGGAACGGCACCTTCCTCAACGGCGAGCGGCTCACCGGCCGGCGCAGGCTGCGTGACGGTGACACGTTCGTGCTGGGCTCGACGTCCTTCCGCTTCCGGGACACCAGCCGGGCGACGACCCAGCTGACCAAGGTGGGCGAGCAGCTGGTCACCACGGCCTCGCTGTCCCCGACCCAGCGGCAGATCGCCATCGCGCTGTGCCGGCCGTACAAGCACGACGACCCGTACGCCACCCCGGCGTCCAACCAGCAGATCGCCGACGAGATGTTCCTCAGCGTGGACGCGGTGAAGACCCATCTCCGGGCCATGTTCCAGAAGTTCCGGATCGAGGAGCTGCCGCAGAACCAGAAACGGGTGAAGCTGGTCGAGCGCGTCCTCGGCCTCGGTCTGGTCAGCCGCCGGGACCTGTAGACCTCGCCGCAGGGTGGGCATGCTCGACGCCCAGGTGTCGGTCCTCCGCCACCCAGGGTGGGTGCTGACGGCGCTCGCGGACGGCGAGAGTTCTGGCAAGGCAGTCGCCGGGTCACCTGGACCCGGAGAGCCTTCCCAGAAGGGACCACGACCATGGACCGCTCCACGCTGACCTCCCGCCGCGTCGTCATCGGAGGCGCCCTCGCCGTCGCGCTCACCGCCGGCGTCGGGCTGGCCGCCGTCTCCCTCGCGTCCGACGGCACGACGCCGCTGTCCTACCGCGGGGACACCAACGGGCTCCCGTCGACCGGTTCGCGGACCGCAGGCGGGTCGGGCACGTCGTCCGGCCAGTCGTCGAACCCGTCGTCCAACCCGGCGCCGACCTCGTCGCCGGCCCAGGTGCCCGCGGAGGCGGCCGCCAACGGGCTGACCATCGAGGAGGCGACCGCGATCGCCGTCCAGTTCGCCCCCGGCCGGGTCGTCGAGGTCGACCAGGACCGCGACTTCCTGTCCGGCCTCCGCTACGACGTCACCGTCCTGCACGACAACGGCACCTCCACCCAGGTCGAGGTGGACGCCGACAGCGGTCAGGTCGTGAGCACCGACTTCGACAACGACTGGGACTGAGACAGGTCCGACGGCACCGGCGGGACGACGAGTGAGGAGAACGACCATGGGATCGGTCAAGGTCGCCATCGTGGGCGTCGGGAACTGCGCAGCTTCGCTGGTGCAGGGGGTGCACTACTACCGGGACGCCGACGAGTCGCAGCCGGTGCCGGGCCTCATGCACGTCCGCTTCGGGGACTACCACGTCTCCGACATCGAGTTCGTCGCCGCGTTCGACGTCGACGCCAAGAAGGTCGGCCGCGACCTCTCCGAGGCGATCTTCGCCAGCGAGAACAACACGATCA